>JAUWOH010000124.1 GCA_030612225.1 Desulfobacteraceae bacterium | reverse complement strand
ATAAAAGAAGATACAAAACTTCGCTTAAAGGGGCTTGGCAGGCTGACAGCTGGTGGGCAAAAAGGAGATTTGTTTTTAAGGGTGATTTTCAAGTCATGACGGTTTCCTAAAAAGCTTTACCATGCCGTTTTACGGCACTGTAACCAAAAACAACTTGTCAATTATATCAAGCTGTTATGCTTTGGTCATTTGAAAGATATTCCAAATACGAGATGCAACTATTTGAATATCGAATATCGAACAAGGAATTTCGAATGACGAAGTGTGGAATCGCTGCGCTCCAGGCGTCGCCTACGGCTATGCCCCGGCAAGCTATCTTTTAAATATTAAAAATGGCAGAATACATTACTTCGACATTCATTATTCCTTGTTCGATATTCTGCGGTTCAAAACAAACTCGTAAGCTTGATTTTTATTAAAATAGCTTATCAATTATATCAAGAAGTTATAATTTAGTTATTTGAAAGTATCACTGATGGCTAAGTAGAAAGTTCCATATACCCCCGCTAAAAATCAGCGGGATAAAAAAGCGCAACGCTTTTTCAGGGACGAGGCAATACATGTAGTATGCCGAGTGTCTGAAAAAACGCTGCAACGCAGTAGATGGGACTTTCTACTTAGCCATCAGAAAAATCGACCACACTAAAGCAATAGCTCCTGCCAGAGGAAAGAGCGTTTCAATAAGAAACTCCAGCCGTATGCCGGGTAAAACATAACCACGCTCATATGCTATTAAAACAAAAAATAGTAAAACAGGGCACATCAAAAGAGCAAACCCAAGACTTGAAATAAAGCCAAATACAGCAGATAATAATAATAAAGAGATACTGGCTATCTGTACGGTTTTCAAGAGACGCATCGTCCTGTTTTCTCCCAGCAAAGTTGCAAGCGTCTCTTTGCCCACTATACGATCTCCCTGCATGTCTAGTATATCAAAAAATGCTGTCCTTACAAAAACCAGACTCGTTGACCATAGAAATATCAATACAGCGCTTAAGCCAATTGTGCCCAATGCTGATAAGGATGGTAATATCGAACTTACGATTCCCCATGCCATTGCAATAAGATAGGTTTTTGAACCAGGAATATCCCTTATTCTAAAATATCTGTTGCCTGTAAATCGTCTGGGCAAAAGTCTTAAGTTGTATGAAAGCCCCATTATGCTCATAATGAAAAGGATTAAAAATGCAACGGGGCCCATGGTATAGGCTGTGATAAGGCCTGCGCCACCGGAAATAAGTGCAAGTGCTGTTAAAAAAATCTTATGCTTTTTATAAAAAGACGCCCTGTCCGGGTCATTATAGCGATCTGACTCACTACCCGTAAGGTGATTGAGAATATGCATTGATTGAACATAGAGAATGGAAATTATCACATAGGGCAGAAACTGGGAAATTCCCTGAAGCATTGTGCAGGCATAACAAAGGCAGCCCGCCCCTATAGATACATAAATATTTGTAAGGAGCATAGTGCGCTGGATATAAAAACCAAGCTTGCGCCAGCCGTGCCCTTTTTTAAAGGACAGAGCTTCAAGAGCCCTGTAAACTCTTTTAATTGTCCAGTTTGGTGTGGAGGCACCGGCTGTTATTCCTATGCGCCTTGAGGATACAAGCAATTTTAAGTCAAGCGCCCTAAGATCCGATTCGGTTTCTATATGATATGCCTGCTTTCCGGTCTTTTCAGCAATTTCGGCCAGTCTTTGTGTATTTCCGCTGCTGAAGCCACCAACAACAAGGATTGCATCGACTGAGGACGCAAGGCGTTTTACTTCGGCCTGACGCCGACCGGTAGAATCACATATTGTATTAAAGACTTTGTAGTGTGGAAATTTGTCTGTCGCCAGTTTCCTGACTTTATCAAAAAGGTGTGTATTCTGGGTAGTCTGGGCAACTATAATTGCTTTTTCAAATCGCGGAAGTGAATTAAGATCGTTCAGGCTGCCGATAACATAACCATTTTCTCCGGCATAACCGAGCAGCCCTACAACTTCCGGATGGTCTTTATCTCCTAATATTATTGATGCATAATTGTGCCCTGCATGCCTTTTAATTATAGACTGGACCTTTATTACGCGAGGGCATGTGGCATCTACAACATTAAAGCCGACCTTTTCCAGATTCTCCTTTACATCAGGTGGAACTCCGTGAGCTCTGATCAGAATGGTGCCTGATCCATGTTCAGGGATATCATTAATAACAGATATTTCTTTTTCTTCCAGAAGTTTAAGAACTTGAGGATTGTGAATCAGAGGGCCGTAAGTGCTGATAGGGCCTTTATGCTTGCGGGGTGCATCCAGAACCATTTCGACTGCCCTGCGCACACCCATGCAAAATCCTGCGGTCTTGGCGATTAATATTTTCATGAAGGAAGCTTGAAGTGTCTATCCAGAAGCCGTAACTGGGATTTATATCAGCCACTAAGGCAGAAAGGCACTAAGATGATAATATAATTTCTATCCTTCCTTTGAGCCTTTGCGTCTTAGTGGCTGAACTATTGCGAAAAGATTTACTCCTTCAGAAATATCTTATGGTCCACAAGAGAAAGAGAATGAATTCGGGCTTTTACGAATTTTTGATCTCCGAATATGCTGATTAGTCTAACGCCTTCATCTTCAGGTTCAACCGTGTCAACAGCCTCCATTAATAACTTGTTTTGGTCTTTCTCAACCAAATAAGCATTGGCTTCACACATGATATATCACTCCTTTTTTTGCAGTATTTGCTTTAAATTAACTTCGACCAGATCCTCAATAAGATGCGGAAGAGGAACTGAGGATATGCCTACAATTTCAATATTTTCCTGTGTAAGCGGTATTAATAATTTTTTTGCCGGGCTGGTTGCCACGGCCTTTGCGACTTCCGGTGTTACCTCACCCATCATGGCGTTGGCAATAATTATGCCGACAGGCCCGATGATAATATCAACCGTTTTTACGGTTTGAACAATGGCATTTTCTCCGGAAGCACCGCGATTTGCCCTGGCTTTCAGCATCTGTGCTGTAGCAATTGCATTTGTTCCCAGAGCAATAATCTCGATAGTTTCCTGAAACAGTTCTTTCAGTTTCTTAATAATCGTACTACCGATACCACCGCCCTGTCCGTCAATTACACATATTTTTTTCATGTCACCTTAAGTTTATTCAATTTTTAAAACCACGTCCTTCCCCGCTTGACGGGATCTTCGACGGGCGTGGTCAGAGATAATTGGCTTTGGCTGAGTAAATAAGAGTGTCTAAAGTGAGCTAAAGTGACTAAAGTGTCTAAAGTTGTGGTGTCGCTTCGCTCCGGTCTTCGCCTTTGGCTACGCCCCGGCAAGCCATCTTTTTTAATAAAAATAAAATAGACAGAATTCCTTAACTTTAGGCACTTTAGCTCACTTTAGACACTTTAGTCACTATAAACCTGGTGTATCCAACAGCCCCTTCATAAATGCCACATCTTCGGGCATAAAGCTTCCTGACCTTCTCTAACACCCAAACTTCCCAGCGTCCCAGCCTATCTTCCTTATAGTTTTTTTATCTTAGCTTTGCTGCGTCGTTTCTTTTTTGGAAGTCGTCTGCTGGGACCCTTTTTCTTTGTGGTGGGAACCCAGCCGCCTTTATTTTCATCGTCAAAACCAGCTCCATCAGAATATGCTGCCATTTCAAGCTTTTTTTCAAATTCAATGGAACCTATTACAGCAGCCCCGGACAAATAGGCAGAATCTGCAACATCCCGATCAGAACTTACAACCAGGGCTTTTTCTTTTTCTCCGGCAGCCATTTTTTTGATTACCAAATCAGCCGACTCTCCGAAGCGGGAAAATTTTATTTCAATTCCGCTAATATAATCTCTACGGCTGGAAAAGGAAACAGCATTTGTTCCATCAAAAACTACAGTTATTTTATGATGTTTTATCCTTTTATATTTTACCAGCAAATCAATAAGAGCTTCTCTTCCAAGCTGCATATTCTGGTGGTCAAGAAGGCTCAAAGAAGATGACTGACGTATCAGATTATAGCCATCAATTATTATATGGATAGACATTAGTCTTAAGCCCGTTTAAACCTGTTTAAAAAGGCTAATTAGGCGATCAAGATCGTCGTTGTTGTAAAACTCAATTTCAAGTTTTCCCTTTTGCCCGCTTCTTTTTATCTGAACTTTGGTTCCAAAATAATTAGAAAGGTTATCGGCCAGATCTGAAAAATATATATCTTCAGAACTTGGTAGCACATCTTTGGGCTTTTTCTTTCCTGCTTTTAATTTTTTTATCAGGTTTTCCGTTTCCCTGACTGAAAGACCTTTAGATACAACTGTGCGCCAGGCTGCAATCTGCTGGGAAGGTTCTTCTATACCTAACAAAGTTCTTGCATGCCCCATGCTTAAAGTGCCGTCCAAAATATTTGCCTTTATCTGATCCGGTAGTTGTCTGAGCCTTAAAAAGTTGGCAACAGCGGATCTGCTTTTCCCGACACGCATTGCTGCCTGATCCTGCGTGAGATCAAATTCCGTTATAAGACGATGATAGGCTTCGGCCTCTTCCAGGGGATTAAAATCTTCCCTCTGGATATTTTCAACAATTGACATTTCCAGCAGTTCTGCGTCTGAAATATTCTTTAAAACTACAGGCACCTTGCTGAGTCCTGCCATTTTGGCTGCACGCAGACGTCTTTCACCAGTAATAAGTTCATAACCGATATCGTCTTTTCTAACCAGAAGCGGCTGAAGAATGCCCTGTGTTTTTATGGAATTACACAATTCCTTAAGCTCATCTTCAGAAAATTGAATACGGGGCTGATAACGGTTGGGACTGATAAGATCAGTTTCACAAAAAAAGTAGTCCGGGGACCTGTCTTCAACAGATTTAATGTCCGGAATAAGAGCACCCAGTCCTTTTCCTAAAGCTAATTTTTTTCGCTTTTTCGGATTTGGTCCGGAGGTTTTACCGACTTTTCTTTGTATTGCGTTCATTTATGTTTTCTCTTTATAAAAATTTATGTATTAATTTAGCCTATGGGAAAATATGTCCAAATGAGCATTCAGGTGATCCGGTTTTAAGGCGGGTCGCTATTTGAAGGTATTAGTCCGCCGCAGGCGGATTAAGAAAGAACGACAAACAAACATATTTTATATGTAAGTTAAATAATATGTTAGTTTAGCAATTTTTTTATAAAATGATTGCACCTGTTCTTTCTTTATGCTTACCTGTGCCTGAGTTTGACACGTCTTAAAACCGGATTACCTTAGTACGGCTTTTTATAAAGGTTTTCCTTTCTTTTAAAGGTTTTGGTTGATGTGATCTGCATATCACATCTTGTGTCAACTCGTTTTATATAATATAAAATATTACATATTTATGATTTCCTTTGCCAGATCAAAATAGCTCTGCGCTCCTGCGGATGTTGCATCGTACATCAGTATTGGTTTACCAAAACTTGGCGCTTCACTAAGCCTGATATTCCTGGGAATTACTGATTTGAAAACCTTATCTTTGAAATGCTTTTTAGCATCTTCAGCCACCTGGTGAGACAGGTTTGTTCTTTTATCAAACATGGTTAAAAGAATTCCTGCAATATTAAGATTCGGATTCAGGCTGTGCTTAATACGTCTCACTGTTTGCAAAAGCTGGCCGAGCCCTTCAAGGGCATAAAATTCGCATTGCAGGGGAATCAGCAGAGAATGTGCAGCTGTCAGAGCGTTTACTGTCAACAGGCTCAGTGAAGGTGGACAATCTATAATAATGAATTCATAAGAATTTTCAAGATCTGCAAGAAGTTTTTTTAACGCGTTTTCGCGCTGGGAATTTGAAATCATTTCGATTTCATAACCTATAAGTTCCACGTTTGACGGTATAACTTTTAAGCTGTCTATTTCGCTGTTAACAATAAGACTTTGAACCGGAGCTTCTCCGAGCATACCGTGATATAAAGTTCGGTCGATGCTGGTTTTATCAATCCCGATTCCGGAAGTAGCGTTGCCCTGAGGATCACAGTCAACAAGAAGCGTTCTTTTTTCTGAAACTGCGAGAGCCGCTGAAAGATTAACCGCTGTGGTTGTTTTGCCTACTCCGCCTTTTTGGTTGGCTATGCATAAAATTTGTGCCATAATTAAAATCTCTAACACAAAAAAAAGTGTTTGAAAAGGATTTAAAAAAAGAAAGGTGTCCATGCAATTTGTCTGGAAATCATTATTAATCTGCCTGTTTTTTCTTCTTGTTACAGGTGCTTTAATTCCAAAAGCGGCTTTAAGCATAACGGCTGCCGAGGAAGAAGAACTTTCCAGGGAATTCATGAATGTTGTTCTAAAAAGTGTCAAATTTGTGGAAGATCCCGATATTGTCAATTATGTTAATAAGGTAGGAAAAAAGATTGTCTCGGTTCTTCCACCGCAGCCATTTACCTATCACTTTTATATTATTAAGGAAGATGTATATAATGCTTTTGCTACACCTGCGGGCCATATTTTTATATACAGCGGGTTGATGGCGGCAATGGATAACGAAGAGGAGCTTGCAGGCATTATTGGCCATGAGATAGCGCACGTTTTATGCCGTCATATTTCACAGAAAATAGATAGATCTAAAAAGATCTCGATTGCAACTTTAGCCGGTATTGCGGCAGGCATATTTCTTGGCGCAGAAGGGGCCGGAGAAATCGGCAGCGCTGTAATGATGGGATCGATGGCAGCCGGTCAGTCCATGACATTAGCATACAGCCGTAGAGACGAAAGACAAGCAGATCAGATCGGGCTTAAATACCTCACCAAAGCAGGTTACTCGGGATATGGTTTGCTTACAATGTTAAGAAAAATTCGAAGTAAACACTGGTTCGGGACAGAACAAGTTCCTACCTATCTGATAACCCATCCTGCACCTGAAGAACGACTGGCATATATTGGCGCATGGCTTGAAAAAAACATGAAAAAGCCACCGCCATTAGAGACAGATTCCAGTGAATTTAAAAGGGTTAACACACGCCTGGTTGCACTATACGGAGATGAAACTCTATCCTTGCGAAAATATAAAAGCGCTGTCACGAAAAATCCGAAAAATCCGATGGCAAATTATGGATACGGGCTTGTACTGGCAAGGATTGGAAACAGAAAGGATGCGGCTGTATATATAAAAAGAGCGCTGGAAAGGGAGGCTTTTAACTCGGAATTTTTAGTCGCTCTCGGGCGGATCTATTTCCTTGACGGGCAGTATAAAAAGGCACTCACTATACTTGAAAGTGCCGTCAGTATTGCTCCCGATGATCCGGAAGGTCTTTTTTATATTGGACGGACCCAGATGGAACTTGGAAGATTTAAAGATGCCGAATCTACACTAAAAACTCTTACCAAAAAATATCCTGATTATAAGCCGGGATTCTATTTTCTTGGTAACACATATGGCAAGCAGGGTAAGCTGGCAGATGCTCATTATACGCTTGGGCTCTATTATACAAAGAAAAGAGAGCATCGAAACGCCGTAGTTCAATTTGAAAAGGCTTTAGAAAAGACCACAGATCCGTATAGAAGGGAAGAGATTAAAAATCTGCTGAAAAAAGTCAGCGGAAAGTATGAGCAGGAGAAGAAAGAGGTTAAAGAGAATTAATTGAAGATTTTCGATTGAAGATTGAGGATTTAAGGATGAAATGATTTTTATAAAAATCGATCTCGCTGTCAGCGGGGCGAATTCCACCAATCGACAATCATCAAGCTGATAATATTGATATTTTTCTCCTACTCAACCACTCAATCAATATACCACTTAACTATACCTGCACTATCAGCTATTTACTATGAGCTATGAGCTGAATCATATTTCAACTACGATCAAAATGAGAGAACTGCATGGTAAATGTACCCCTGCCCTGGGTTGCCGACCTTAAAGCCGTTGAATAGCCAAACATACGTGCAAGTGGTACTGTTGCCTTTATTTCCTGGGTTTTC
>JAUWOH010000040.1 GCA_030612225.1 Desulfobacteraceae bacterium | reverse complement strand
GGTTAAACGACGGTGCACAAGTTTTCTTTTGGTACGGTTTAAATGATCGTGGCATAGCCTTAACTCCTTGTAATTATTGTTAATATTACAAGTCGCCACGAAAATTTATTCTTAAATGTCAAGCAAAATATTTACTTTTTTCACTTTTTTCACCGTCTTTTTAATACATGCAAAAACCTAACCGGACATTACTGTATATTATTATAAAAAAGATGGCTTGCCAGGGCGTAGCCAATCAGGCTTCACCTTTGGTTACGACGCGACAAGAGGCGAAGCCTGGAGCAGAGCGATACAACAACTTTAGGCACTTTAGCTCACTTTAGTCACTTTAGACACTTAAAACTATGTTTATCCGACAATCCCTTCGAGGGATAAATCAATGCCACGTCCTTCCTGAGTGGATTCTTTACGTTTCCAATATCTTTTTAACAAGCTGCATGGCTTCATCTTTATTTTTAATCATCTTCGATATCCTTGCTTCTTCAACCCGTCTTAGAATTTTTTTAAATAAAGGCGAGGGTGTAAGATCAAAATCTTTAATCAAGTCCCTGCCTGTTATAAGTGGCGGTTTTGACTTTTCAGACTGAAAATATGAAAAATAGTATTTAACCATTTCCCTGGCAAAGCTTATAAACGCATTGTTTCTTTCATCGTTTTTGTCACCTTTACCTTTAATATCGGCCATCGTGTGGATCAAAAGGTCAGGAGCAGAACTTCCGCATTTTAAAAAAAAGCGGGCGATCCCTTTTTGAGTTATTGTTTTATTTTGATGACCGGTAAAAAGAAACAAAGGTCTTATGTGGTTGCGAATAATAAAATCTATATAAGATGCTTCATGGTTTGAAAATCTAAGTCGGTGAACGATATTTTTTGTCATGTCGGCACTCTTTTTACCATGACCGTAAAAATGAATGTTTCCTTTACTGTCCATTGTTCTGGCCGAAGGCTTTCCGATATCATGTAAAAGAATTGAACATTTTAAAAGTGCTCCTTTAAAGGTATCAGTACATGGCTCGAATTGTCCGTATGCTTCCGGTAAAAAATTATGACAATCGTTCAGTATTGTCTCAAGATGAAAATAAGCCTTCATGGTGTGTTTAAAGACGTCAAAAAGGTGATATTTGTTTTGAAAACAATTTTGTAAGTCGGTAAGCTCAGGGAAGATTGAGAATAAAACATCGGTTTTTGCCATTTGAGACAGGAAATAATAGGAATTTGATGTGGCAAGAAGTTTGAATAATTCCGATCTAATTCTCTCACCTGCAGAAGTTTGCAAAAGTTCTGCATTGTCTTTTATTGCAGCAGATGTTTGCGGCTCTATATTAAAATCAAAGGCTGCTCCAATTCTGTAAGCTCTTATAAGACGGATCGGGTCTTTTTGAAAAACCGCTTTTGAAACCATCCGAATATTCCTGTCAGCAATATCCTGCAAACTGTTCATACAATCGATTATTTTTCCGGAAGATAAATCAAAGGCAAGGGCATTTATGGTAAAATCTCTATCAAAAAGATCATCCTCAATAAACGAACCGCTTATAGGTGATATATCGAAAATATTATTTTTCGAAACCACTCGAAATATCATTTGTCCGGGTTTTCCCATTTCAACAAGACGGCCTGATGTTTTTTCAGCAATTATTTCAGCAAACTTTTTTGGGTTTTCAATAACAACAATATCATAATCGGCAGGTGATTTGCCAAGGAGAAGATCCCTGACAGAACCACCGACAATATAAGCGCCTTTGACATAAGGTGCTATGCCGGATATAATATCGGATATGATGGCAGAATCGAATTGAATCATCTATTCACTATAACATAATTTATAATAAATTGTATAAAAAATGCTGAAAGCGCTTGACAGGTAAAGAATCATGATATATTAGTTGTTAACTAAAAGTTTTGGCACAGGCATAAAGCCCGCTATTTGGAGAGGATGTCTACAAAATTCTTCTAACGTAAATCACAAAACACTCATATACCTCCGCAATCACCGACTTGGATCCAGTCTATGAATTACCTTTATAAGGACACTAAATAATTATTTAAAAAAATGTTATTAATATCAAATTCGACTTTATAAGTACGGAGTCGAAGTAAATATTAAGACGACGGAAGACTTGTGCTTCAGGTAATGATAGACTTTTGTATCCTTTTGTCAGGTGGCACGATATAAGAATCTGGTAACCTTGTAAAAAGAATGAAAATTGCCTTTTTATGAGCTATTTAGTATTGATGCTTTCGTAAAAAGTCGAATTTACCACAGAAGACCCGAAGACCACAGAGATAAATAGTTAATGAAACAAGCAATTCTCTGTGTCTTTGCGATCTCAGTGATTAAAAGATGCTTTGTACGACGCCATCAAAATTAATAAAATCGAAAGGGAAAAGGGGTAAACGTTTAATGAAGATAGTTGAACTAAAAGAAAAAACAATCAAAGAACTGAATGAAATGGCCAAAAAGTATAGTATTGAGGGAGCCGCTGGAATGAGAAAGCAGGAGCTTATGTTTGCTCTGCTTCAGAGGGAGCTGGAAAACAATGGTTTAATTTTCGGTGAAGGTACAATCGAAATTCTTCCGGACGGATTCGGGTTTTTAAGATCGCCGGATTCAAATTATCTGCCCGGACCCGATGATATTTATGTTTCCCCTTCACAGATACGACGTTTTAACATGAGAACGGGTGATACTGTATCAGGACAGATCAGGCAGCCAAAAGAGTCTGAAAGGTATTTTGCCTTATTAAAGGTTGAGGCTGTTAACTTTGAAGACCCTGAAATTGCAAGAGACAAGATTCTTTTTGATAACCTTACACCCCTTTATCCGGAAAGAAAAATAGACATTGAGACTGATTCTGATAATTATTCCACTCGAATAATGGATCTAATGATTCCAATCGGTTTTGGTCAGAGGGGACTGATAGTTTCGCCGCCCAGGTCGGGCAAGACAATGCTTTTGCAAAACATTGCGAACAGCATTATTGCCAGCCACAGCGATGTTATTCCATTTGTGCTCCTGATTGATGAGCGGCCTGAAGAGGTTACGGATATGAGAAGATCGGTTAATGCTGAAGTTATCAGCTCTACATTTGATGAACCTTCGGAAAGGCATGTTCAGGTGGCTGAAATGGTAATTGAGAAGGCGAAAAGGCTGGTGGAACATAAAAAGGACGTAGTTATTCTTTTAGACAGTATAACCAGGCTTGCCCGTGCCCATAATTCGGTTATGCCGCCAAGTGGAAAGATACTTTCAGGAGGAGTTGATTCCAACGCTCTTCAACGTCCAAAACGTTTTTTTGGAGCAGCAAGAAATATTGAAGAAGGGGGAAGTCTTACTATTATAGCAACGGCACTTGTAGATACGGGAAGCCGTATGGACGAGGTTATTTTTGAAGAATTCAAGGGGACGGGAAATATGGAGATACAGTTGGATCGCAGGCTTGCGGACAAACGTGTTTTCCCTGCAATTGATATCAAAAAATCGGGTACAAGGAAAGAAGAACTTCTTTTGGACAAAGAGACATTAAATCGAGTCTGGATTTTAAGAAAGCTTCTTACCTCTTTAAATCCTGTTGACAGCCTGGAATTTATGCTTGAAAAAATGAGTGGGACAAAAGATAATAAAAGCTTTCTAAATGCCATGAACACATAATTTTGATGGCGTCGTAGAAAGTCCCATCTACTGCGTTACAGCGCTTTTTCAGAAATTCGGCATACTACATGTATTGCCTCGTCTCTGAAAAACCACTGCGCCTTGTATATAGAACTTTCTACTTAGCCATCAGTGATACTTTACGAGACCGTCAATTTTAATGGTTTCGTAAAAAGTCTTCGAATAAGCGCAGGATGGCTAAGAAAAAAGGCTCATATTACGACGCCATCAAGTTTTAAGTATTTGATAAAATAAACAATGACATTAACCTAAAACTTAATCATCTATGCAAGAATTTTTAAAAACAGGGGGTTAAAAAACAATGAAGAAGGGTATTCATCCTGATTACGCTGAAACAACGATAACATGCGCATGTGGAAATGTATTAGAGGTTGGATCAACAAAGAAGGATATTCGAATTGAAATCTGTTCAAAATGCCATCCATTTTTTACAGGTAAGCAGAAGCTTATTGATACAGCAGGACGGATAGAACGTTTTCGCAAGAAATATGAAAAATTCCAGCAAAAAGAAGAAGCCAGCCAATAGGTCGGGAAGCTGGGATACAGGCGTCCAGGAAGCCTGTGTTTTAGCCTCGCAGCCTTCTTGCCTCAAAACCTTCCAGCCTTTAAGGGAATTTAGTAATTCATGTTTGAAAAGTTAAAAGGGGTTGAAAAACGCTTTTCAGAGATTGAAGAGCTTTTAAGTGATCCTGATATTATTAAAAATCGAGAAGCATACCAGAAGTACGTTCGTGAGCATGCAGAACTTAGCAAAGTTGTTACCGTTTTCAGGACATATAATCAGGTTCTTCAAAACCTGGATGAAAGTACGGAACTGCTGGCGGATGGAGATCCAGATATAAAAGATCTTTCCAAAGAAGAAATAGCTTCCCTTACTCAACAAAAAGAGAGTATTGAAAAAGATTTAAAAAAACTCCTGGTTCCCAAAGATCCAAATGATGAAAGAAACGTTATCATTGAAATCCGTGCCGGAACGGGCGGAGAAGAAGCAGCTTTGTTTGGCGGTGATCTTTTCAGGATGTACAGCAAATATGCTGAAAACAGAAACTGGAAAATTGAAGTGCTGTCTCATCATGAAACAGGTGTCGGAGGTTTCAAAGAGATTATTGCAATGGTACACGGTAAAGGAGCATACAGTGCTTTAAAGTTTGAAAGCGGTATTCACCGTGTACAGCGGGTGCCGACAACGGAAACACAGGGCAGGATACATACATCCGCTGTAACTGTTGCAGTTTTACCTGAGGCCGAAGAGGTCGAACTTCAGATTGACCAGAGTGAAATTAAAGTGGATGTATATCGGGCAACCGGTCCAGGCGGACAGAGTGTAAATACAACGGATTCAGCGGTGCGTATTACCCATCTGCCTACAGGCCTTGTGGTGACATGCCAGGATGAAAAATCACAACTTAAAAACAAAAACAAGGCGATGAAGGTTTTGCGAGCACGTCTTCTTGATGCGATGATTCAAAAGCAAAATGAAGAAAGGTCAAAAGAGCGGAAAAGCCAGATTGGAAGCGGGGACAGGAGCGGAAGAATCAGAACCTACAACTTTCCCCAGGGAAGAGTTACTGATCATCGAGTTGGGCTTACTCTTTATAAACTTGAAGATATTCTGCAAGGCGATATAAATGAAATAATTGAAGGGCTTACAACGCATTACCAGGCCAAGGCCATGCAGAATGCATAACCAGCCTGATTCCAGTGGTAATGAATGGACCATACTCAAACTCCTTAAGTGGACCACTTCTTATTTTAAATCCCACAAGGTAGAAAGCCCAAGGCCAGGTGCTGAAATACTCCTTGCCAATATACTAGAGATAAACCGGATTGATTTGTATCTGCGATACGATCAGCCTCTTAACAGAGATGAGTTGGATAAATTCAAAGCCCTGATTAAAAGAAGGGTTAAACGAGAGCCGGTTGCGTACATTACAGGCGTTAAGGGATTCTGGTCTCTGAACCTTGCTGTTTCAAAAGACGTTCTGATTCCACGGCCTGAGACCGAGTGCCTGGTTGAAGCAGCTCTTTGCCTTTTACCTACCGGTTTTGGATCAGATTCAAATTTTTGTCCAAAGCGCATACTCGATCTGGGTACGGGAGCAGGAGCTATAATTCTTGCACTTGCAAGCGAACAGCCCGGGCACCTTTTTTTTGCTTCGGACTGTAGTGTAAAAGCAATTAAAGTGGCAAAGGAGAATGCAAAACATAACAATTTAAATGAGGCCGTCTGTTTTTTTATTGGTGACTGGTTTTCACCAATAAATGACAAAAAAGTTTTTTTTGATATAATTATTTCAAATCCACCTTATATCCAAACCGGGGCTCTTTGCTCCCTTCAGCCTGAAATATACGAATATGAACCCTGTATAGCCCTTGACGGAGATGAAGACGGTCTGAGCAGCTTAAGACGCATTATAAGTTCTGCTCATATCTATTTAAACCGGCAGGGAAGTCTTTTCCTTGAGATAGGGCATGATCAGAAAGATGCAGTTGGAAAGATTATTGATGACAGCGAAAAATATGAAAATATCGTTTTTTCAAAAGATTACAGCGGATATGACCGTGTTGTTCGGATGAGGAAAAAATAAATAACTCAAGTTTCGCATCCTTTATCTGTAGCGAAGCCTTAATTTCTAAAGAGTTGATTTGTATCGAAGGAGTGAATCGAGACGATTATATCATTTTCTTCCAGGTGATATGAATATAATCAGTTAGCAGCGTGCCCTGATATTTAGGATAAAGTGAATGAGTTGCTAAATTATATAAAGTTGTCCATCTATCCCAAATATCAGGACACTGCGAAAGGATGGAGAAGGTGACCAACATATCACCTTCCAGAAAATAATATAACCGTCTCGATTCACATATGATCTTATATCTTACGTGCTAAAAAGGCATCACTTTTTTTATAATAGGAGTTCGAAACTTAAGTAAATAAATATTGCCAATACGTTTATAGTTTGTTAGACACAGTAAATTTTTTATAACTCACACGTCTTTGGACCTTTTTCCCGGTGCTTTATTAAGATGAAACCTTTGAAAATTACCATTTTTCAAAGGTCTAAAGATAAAGTCGGAAACAGGGAAGATAAAGGCGGTGGAAAAACCATGAAAGAAGGGAGAGAGTAATGGCTTATGTAACAATGAAAGAACTCCTTGAAGCAGGAGTGCATTTTGGTCATCAGACCAAACGCTGGAACCCAAAGATGAAACCTTATATCTTCGGGGCGAGAAACGGTATTTATATTATTGACCTGCAAAAAACCGTTAGAATGTTTAAAGATGTTTATGATTTTGTTGTCGATACGGTTGCAGGAGGCAAGTCTGTCCTTTTTGTCGGTACAAAGAAGCAGGCCAGGGAATCTATTTATGAAGAGGCAAACCGATGCGAAATGTTTTTTGTTCATAACAGATGGCTGGGAGGAATGCTGACAAATTACCAGACAATTAAACAAAGTATAGATCGCCTTAACCATCTCAACAACATCATGAATGACGGTTCAATTGATCTTTTTCCAAAAAAGGAAAGGCTGAAACTAGAAAAGGCACGGGTGAAGCTTGACAACAATCTTGGCGGAATTAGAACCATGTCAGGGCTTCCTGGAGCAATATTTGTGGTTGATCCAAGAAAAGAGGCTATTGCCGTCAGGGAGGGGAAAAGACTTAACATACCAATTATTGCCATTGTTGATACAAATTGTGACCCTGATGAAATTGATTATTTAATCCCAGGTAATGACGATGCAATAAGGGCAATAAGACTGATTTCATCTAGAATCGCTGACGCCTGTATTGAAGGGAAAGAGCGGTTGGCCGAAAAGCAACAGGCTGAAAAAGATAAGGACGTCGAAGAAAAAACAGAGATTTCTGCTGTAGGTGCCGAACTGAAACCAGGTGAGAGGAAGGTTATTTCTGATGGTTCGGATGGTCCTGTAGTAGAGATAATAAAAAGGACAACACAGGAAGAGCCGCCGCCGGAAGAGTCGCCGAAAGAGCCTAAAGAAACCGAAAGCGAAAAACAAAAGGAAAATACAAAAGAAGATAGTCTCTTAAAAAATAACTCTGATGGCTAAGTAGAAACAACAGGAGAATGAAGATGACAACGATTAATGCGGAAATGGTAAAACAACTCCGGGAAAAGACCGGAGCAGGAATAATGGATTGCAAACAGGCACTTTCAGAGTGTGATGTCGATATAGATAAAGCCGTTGATTTTTTAAGAAAAAAAGGATTGGCTACAGCTGCAAAAAGAGCTGGAAGGGCTATGATGGAAGGGATAATCCATTCCTATATTCATATGGGTGGAAAATTAGGTGTGATGGTGGAAATTGGCTGTGAAACAGATTTTGTAGCAAAAAATGAAGATTTTCAGGAATTTGCGAAAAATATTTCTATGCACATTGCTGCTACGAATCCCCTGGGAATAAAAGCTGAAGATGTACCCGAGGAGGTAATCAAAAAGGAAAGGGAGATCTATAGCGCACAGGCACTTGAAATGGGAAAACCGGAAAATATGATAGACAAGATAACAGAAGGTAAACTTAATAAATTTATAAAAGAAAGCTGTCTGTTAAACCAGGCTTATGTTCGTGATCCAAAAATTACGATTACAGATCTTTTAAACGAATTAATAGCAAAAATCGGCGAGAATATTACAATCAAGCGTTTTGCAAGATTTCAGATAGGAGAGTCTTAATAATTGCAAACTTCCCGATATAAAAAAGTGCTGGTAAAGATAAGCGGTGAAGCACTGATGGGTGAGCAAGACTATGGAATTAGCCCTGATATGTTAAACTACGTGGCCAAAGAAGTGCGTTCGATATGTGATCTTGGAGTTCAGGTTGCAATAGTTGTAGGTGGTGGTAATATTTTCAGGGGGGTTGCCGCAAGCTCATTTAGTATGGATAGAGCTTCCGCGGATCATATGGGGATGCTGGCAACAGTTATAAACAGCCTGGCGCTGCAAGGCGCTCTGGAAAAAATGGGTATTCAAACACGCACACAAACAGCAATATCCATGCACGAGGTGGCCGAGCCATTTATTCGCCGCAGAGCTGTTCGACATCTTGAGAAAGGGCGCGTGGTTATATTTGCTGCGGGCACAGGAAATCCCTATTTTACGACAGATACGGCAGCTGTTTTAAGAGCCCAGGAGATCCACGCAGAGCTGCTTTTAAAAGCTACAAAAGTGGACGGCCTTTATGATTCTGATCCTGCTGTAAACCGCGAGGCAAAGATGATAAAGGATATTACATATATGGAAGTCCTGGAAAGGCAGCTAAAAGTAATGGATATGACTGCAATTTCCCTGGCAATGGATAATAATCTCCCATTGGCTGTTTTTAACTTGAAACAAAAGGAGAATTTGCGTAAAGTTATATGCGGCGAAAAAGTAGGTACGATGATAAATAGTTGATAGCTGACAGCTTATAGCTGATAGTTAAATGATGAAAAATCTTTTTTCCTATGAGCTATGAGCTAAGACCTATGAGCTGTTTTTCTATGAGCTGTTTTCTATACACTTTAACAACACAACTACTTAACCAGTTTTGAGGAAAACATCATGATCGAATCTATATACCAGGAAACAAGGGATAATATGGGCAAGTCGATAGATGCCCTTAAAAATGAATTTAACAGGGTCAGGACCGGTCGGGCTTCTTTGACGATTTTAGATGGAATACGGGTTGATTATTACGGCACACTGACTCCTTTAAACCAGATGGCAACTCTTTCCGTTCCTGAAAGCCGCCTTATTACCATACAGCCTTGGGATATATCTGTTATCAAAGAAGTTGAAAAGGCAATATTAAAATCGGATTTGGGCATTACGCCATCGAATGACGGTAAGATTATTCGTATATCGATTCCTCCGCTTACAGAAGAAAGAAGAAAAGAACTTGTAAAAGGGATAAATAAAATAAGTGAAGATCATAAAATTGCCGTACGTAATATAAGGCGCGATTCAAACGAACTTTTAAAAGGCCTAAAAAAGGATGGTGATATTTCTGAAGACGATGCGTTCAAGGCCCAGGACCAGGTCCAGAAAATTACGGACGAATATATTAAGTTAATTGACGATGTAAATAACGATAAAGAGAAAGAGATCCTTGAATTCTAGCACATCTTCCTCTATCCATACCGATCTTGATGTTGCGAAGCTCCCCTTACACGTTGCCGTCATTATGGATGGCAACGGCCGCTGGGCAAAACAACGTCTGTTTAACCGGATAAAAGGGCATGAAAAGGGCGTCCAAACAGTTCGAGAAATTGTTCGAACCAGCAGAGAAATCGGAATAGCCCACCTGACTCTGTATGCATTTTCCACGGAAAACTGGCAGAGACCAAAATATGAGATAGATGCCCTTATGGCCCTCCTTGTAAAATTTCTTAAGTCAGAAAAGAAAGAGATGATGGATAAAAATATCCGGCTTAATGCTATCGGGCAGATAGAACGGCTGCCCAAAAATGTTCAGCAAGAACTGGATAAAATAATGGTGCTTACAAAAAAAAATAGTGGAATGCAGTTAAATCTTGCACTAAGCTATGGCGGGCGTTGGGAAATTGTACAAATGGTCCGCCGGATTGCTTTGAAAGTAAAGGACGGTCAGATAGATGCTGATTTGATAACACCTGAAATAGTATCAAAACATCTTTGTACGAATTCAATTCCTGACCCGGATTTACTGATTCGTACAAGCGGGGAAATGCGTATAAGCAATTTTCTGCTGTGGCAAATTGCATATACGGAAATCTATGTTACTGATACATTGTGGCCTGACTTTACGAAAGATGAATTTTTATCTATTATCAAAACCTACCAGCAGCGCGAACGCAGATTCGGCGGGGTAGGGGAGTGACTATTCAGGAATTTGGCAACATCATATTGACAATTTGTTGTCGATTTTAGCGGGTTACGAGTTACGAGTTACGAGTTACGGGGTACGGGGTACGGGGTATAAAAGGATTGTTTCCGATTAACAACCCGCAACCAGAAACCCGCAACCCGAAACTCGCAACCCGTAACCAGAAACCCGGAACCCGAAACTCGCAACCCGGAACCCGAAAGATTATGCACTTAAAACGCTGGATAACAGGAATTGCTGCGCTACCCTTTCTTATTTTTTTTATTGCCAGGGGAGGTGCATATTTTGTCGTTTTGGTCGGAGTCGTATGTCTGCTGTCCATGTGGGAGTATTTCCGTATTGTTTCAGATGCAGAAGGAAAAGTTGTGTCTGTTATTATGATAGTCGGCGTTTTAGTCGGAGCCTTGATTATCTTCGCAGCTTCAGCCGGCTCTATTAATCTTGTTTCAGGAATTATTGCATTAAACATGATTATTTGTGGTCTGATTTCTATTCCGCAATACAAAACCAATCCTCTTGTGCTTGAAACAATTAAAAAGCAACTTCAGGGAATTATCTATATTCCGCTTTTGCTTTCTTTCCTGGTTCTTATAAGAAATCAGGCAGACGGTATGATTTGGATATTCCTTATTTTGGCTGTAATATTTGCCGGAGACACAAGTGCATATTATTTTGGCTCTTACCTAGGGCGTCATAAACTTTGTCCGGCTGTGAGTCCGAAAAAGACAATAGAAGGTTCCATCGGCGGACTTGCAGCAAATCTGCTTGCCGGCTCAGTTGTAAAGCTATTTTTCCTTCCCGAACTGCCATGGGTGCCAAGCCTTTTCTTATTTGTTTTCATGGGAATTGCAGGGCAGGCAGGTGATTTATTTGAATCTATGCTGAAGCGGTCATCTAAAGTAAAGGATTCAGGCAGCCTGCTTCCAGGCCACGGCGGTTTCCTGGATCGTATTGATGCACTCTTATTCGCAGCTCCTGTTGCCTATTTTTTTAAAAATTACATTAAATGATTGTTGATTGATGATTGTTGATTGTTTATTGAAAAGATAGAGCGTAGCAACTTCCACCAATCATAAATCATAAATCAACAATAATAAATCCAAAATTGATTGATGGCTGAGTATTATGTGAGGAAATAATGGATGCTGAAGAATTGAAAAAGAGAACAAAAGAATTTGCTCACAGATGTGTCAAGCTTGCTCTTGCATTGCCAAAAACGGTGCTTGGAAACCATATCAAAAAACAATTAATCCGATGTTCAACATCGGTTGCAGCAAATTATCGAGCGACTCTTTTGGCTCAAACAAAGGCGGCTTTCATTTCTAAAATAAGTATCGTTATAGAAGAAGCCGATGAATCTGAGTTTTGGCTGGAATTTATAATGGATGAAAAATTATTAGGAATAAAAAAGGTTTCAGCTCTTTTTAAGGAAGCACATGAATTGTCCTCAATATTTATCGTAACCAGGAAAACAGCCCAAAGAAATAAGAAATAAGAAATAAACAATCAACTATCAACAATAATAAATAATAAATCAAATGAAACTCCTTTCCATACTCGGCTCTACCGGTTCCATAGGCCGGAATACTCTAAAAATCGCAGAAAAATTTCCTGAGCGGTTTAAAATTAAAGCCCTTGCAGCAAAAAAGAATCTTGCTCTGCTTGTCCGACAGATCGATTATTTCAGTCCTGAGCTTGCCGTTGTTTTTGATGAAGAAAATGCTGTCGAGTTGAAAAAACTTATACCTGCCGGGACAGGAGTTGAGATAATGCATGGTGTGGCGGGATACAATGCTGCAGCAACAATATCCGGGGTTGATATGGTTGTTACTGCCATGGTGGGTGCGGCAGGTTTGATGCCGACTCTGGCAGCCATAGATGCAGGAAAAGATATTGCCCTTGCAAATAAGGAAACACTTGTCATGGCAGGGGAGATTGTTATAAAAAAGGCATTAGAAAAAGATGTAAAGATACTTCCCATTGACAGCGAACACAGCGCAATATTTCAGTGTATTGCCGGAAGCCGCATGGAAGATTTGGACAGGATATTTCTTACCGGTTCAGGAGGACCCTTTTTAAATAGGTCGGCAGAAGAATTTGCAGAAATAAAACCGGAAGATGCATTAAATCATCCCATATGGCAGATGGGCAGAAAGATAAGTGTCGATTCTGCAACTATGATGAATAAAGGGCTGGAGGTTTTGGAGGCAAAAAGCCTTTTTGGAGTTTCTCACGACAAAATCGAAGTTTTAATTCAACCTCAAAGCGTGATTCACTCCATGGTTTCCTTTAAGGATGGATCAGTAATGGCACAGCTGTCAATACCTGATATGAAGGGGGCTATCGCATATGCCATGTCGTATCCTGAGCGGCTTCCTTTATACCAGGGGCTCCCTGACTTTGCAGGCATCGGGGCCTTAACTTTTCAAAAGCCGGATCTTGAGAGGTTTCCGTGTCTTGCTCTGGCCTACGAAGTATGTGAAACAGGAGAGACCCTTCCCGCAGTTTTAAATGCAGCAAATGAAATAGCCGTGGAGGCATTTTTAAGTAACCGTATATCGTTTGTTAAAATTCCTGATTTAATCAGTGAAACCATAGATCGTCATAATGTTGTCACAAATCCGACTCTGTCTGATATTCTTGAAGCGGACGGATGGGCGAGGAAAATAGCTGGTGAGTTGATATAGGAGCTATATACGGGTTACGAGTTACGGGTTACGGGTTACGGGTTTCGGGTTACGGGTTACGAGGTGCGGGGTATGAAGAATTATTTCCGATTAACAACACGCAAACCGTAACCATGCTGTAATCACAAAAATATAACTTTTTAAAAACCGCATTGCGTGCAGCACTGAACGTTGTTGCAGGATTAATCATGACTACAAGCATATTTGCATTTATCATTGTTTTGGGCATTCTTATTTTTTTCCATGAACTGGGTCATTTCATTGTCGCCAGGTTGTGTGGAGTAGGGGTTGAGAAATTTTCATTAGGATTCGGGCCCAGAGTTTTTGGGAAAAAGATAGGGATTACGGATTACCGCGTATCAGCGATTCCCCTTGGTGGATATGTCAAGATGATGGGGGAAGAGCCTGATGCCGAAATTAATCCCAAGGATATACCACTCTCTTTTACTCACAAGCATGTCTTTAAACGAATATTAATCGTTGCGGCCGGTCCTTTCTTTAATTTTCTCCTGGCAGCGGTAATATTTTTTGTAATATTTCAAATATACGGTGTCCCTGTAT
>JAUWOH010000188.1 GCA_030612225.1 Desulfobacteraceae bacterium | reverse complement strand
GGTGCAGGTAGCTTTACCATCACCAATAATACACAAAACGGTCTGCCGGAAGCTATAAATGGCGGCACGTTGAGCCAAAGCCGCACTTTCAACGGCTATGGAGAGCAGGATGGACAAGTTTCGACCATCAGCGGCCAGGGTGTCGGTTCGTGGAGTCTTGCACAAGATGATAATGGTCAAATAACGCAAAAGATCGAAGCCGTTGATGGCAACACTTCTACTTATGATTACACCTATGATCCCATGGGTCGACTCCTGACTGTTACTAAAGACAGCTCCCTTGTAGAAGAGTATGACTACGATATAAACGGTACTCGCACTTATGAAATGAATAGTCTTAGAGGTATCACCGGAAGAAACTTTACATATTCTGATGAGGATCATCTTTTAACTGCCGGAACCACTTCATATCAGTTTGATCTCGATGGATTTTTGACTACCAAAACAGATGGCACTGATGTGACCACCTATAATTATTCATCCCGTGGAGAGCTGTTAAGTGTCAATTTGCCTGACGGCAGGATTATAGAATATGTCCATGATCCCCTTGGAAGAAGGATTGCGAAAATCGTTGACGGCACAACTGTAGAAAAATATCTCTGGCAGGGTTTGACTCGCCTGCTGGCTGTGTATGATGGCTCTAACAACCTTATCATACGTTTCGAGTATGCAGACGGAAGAATGCCAGTTGCCATGACCAGAGGCGGTGCAACCTATTATCTCACCTATGACCAGGTGGGTTCTTTAAGAGTGGTTGCAGACAGTGCTGGTAATGTGGTAAAGAAGATCGGTTACGATTCATTCGGCAACATTATAAATGATACCAACCCGTCATTTGATATGCCCTTTGGATTTGCCGGTGGGCTGCATGATCGTGATACCGGCCTTGTCCGATTCGGCTACAGAGACTATGATCCCGATATCGGTAGGTGGACTGCAAAGGATCCTATACTCTTTGCCGGTGGAGATACTGATCTTTATGGGTATTGTTTATCGGATCCAGTGAACTGGATTGATCCGGCTGGATTGAAAAATTGGAGTAAGATCGGTGTTGGAGCTGCAAAAACTGCTGGAGGAGTTATTTCGATAGGAATAGGAGCAGGATTAATTGCAATCGGAGTAGAAGAGCTTACACATCTTAATCCTTTGGGTTTTCATGCCATTGGAGAAGGTTTGAAATTTTGGCTAGGAGGGATAGCAATGACCGCATGGGGTGTTAATGATATTATGGAAGGATGGAAAGATGAGGATATTAATGAAAACCCCTGCTACTAGCCATCAAACAAATTCAAAAGCCATTCCCACACCGAGGACTTTGAGAATTTTTTTGCTCCAATCTATGTCACTTGTGCCTTTTACCGTGGCGCTGGTATTTATCAATGGCATTATTTATGCGATAACAACATCAAACACTTCTTTCAAGTTTGAAGACGCGATTTTGGTTTTAATACCGCTGATGATAGGTTATGCTATATTGTATTTCCCTCAGAAAAACAGAACTCAAGTCGTGTTTAATGAAGATAAAAAAACATTAATTATTATCAAGAAGGGTGCTGTTCTGCAGCAACTTGATATTAGTAATGTAAAAAGTATTATTTCAAAAACCATAAAGACAATGCCTGGGTGTAAACACATGTTGATCTTTGACAAAAGATCTGACTTGGTCACTCTGTTTGATGAAAACACCCCATTCAGTGCAAGGCACTGGGAAAATTTCTCTGAAAAATTGTCATTAATTACCAACTTACCGCTAAAAAAAGAGTTTTGGTTAGAAGACTATAACGGAAAGTTATCTCTGACAACCACAGAAGAATGTCTTTCAAACAAAAAGCATGGCATGTTAATACTTTTAGCTATTTTTGTTTTTTCATTTCTTCCCGCAATTGGGTATATAATATCTCCTGATCTAAAAAATCTTATTCTATTTGGCCTCATATCTATTGTAGCAAATATAGCTGTTGCTTTTTACTATTTTTTAAATAACCAAGAGAAATTTGGTGAAAGGGGCAATAATAATTTCCTTATGATTTCTTACTCTTTAACCTTAATTCTTCCTTTTGGTATTTTTTACTTATTTTTTGTTATTTTACTGATAGGGTTGCAAAAGTTATAAGGAAAAAACCGGGGAATCCGTAAATAACTGTGATTTACTAAAATACTATCATACTTTTTCCCGAATTAACGGTCATAAGATTTGGGGCATTTTTTGATGTTTGCCAAGTCATGACCACCCGGCATAGCCGGTGGTCATGACTTTTATTTTTTGCGCTTTTTCTCAATATTGAACAGCAATATTGTATAAAATAGTCATTTTATGGGGTATTTCGGGCTCCATTGAAATTTATTGCACGCTGAATTTTAATTATTGAAAAGACTCAATTTATGTTTGACATTTTATCAAATCTATTTGTGTTACTACAAATATACAGTCGGTATGGCTTGTTAGTATTGGCTTTAATTGACTCAGTACTCGTTGTCATAGCAGCAAAAAAAGGGGTTAATCAGAAGATTACGATTTTTCAAGGTTTCTTGGAATTTCATCATAAGTACGGACTTTGGAAAACAACTTGTGCAAAAATCATTGTATCACTTTTAGCAGGATATCCTATTGTAGTATTTGGCAGGCCAGCCCTTTTTTTGCTCTATTCTATTCATGTAATTATTTTTGCCTATAGGCTGCTTTTCAAAACTTACATTTCGGGAAACCTTCAGGACGGGAAGCCTCCGTTGCGATAGGGAAAGCCTTGGGATTGAATTAGTTGACTTATTATCAAAGCGTATTCCGGGTTAACATTCGGGTTGCAGGACGGGTTGCGGACCTTGATATATTGATATGTCGATTTATTCCTGTTAGAAAACCCAGCAGGAAAGGGGGACTGGGTTGAATTTAGGCTTTTCTTTTTTAATTACTAT
This sequence comes from Desulfobacteraceae bacterium, assembly GCA_030612225.1. Taxonomy (GTDB): domain Bacteria; phylum Desulfobacterota; class Desulfobacteria; order Desulfobacterales; family JAUWMJ01; genus JAUWMJ01. The sequence goes on along the minus strand of JAUWOH010000188.1, from coordinate 3,463 downwards.
AAAATTGATTCCATCCTTTTCGGGTTGGAGGGCGGGCGTAATTCGCCGAAGATAATTGTGATTTACCACAATACTATCATACTTTTTCCCGAATTAACGATCGTAAGATTTAGGGCATTTTTAGGTGTTTTGCCAAATTAAAACGGTCATCTGGAGAGCACTATGACAGCATTGGCAAAATTTACGGTTTATCTTTATATCACTTCTTTATGATAAATAAAAAAGGGGACAGGTATAAACCTGCCCCCCCAGGCACATTATTCAATGCCCCCACATCCGGCTATCCCTTGTCAAGTTTCCTCCCCAGGATATCACCCCAAGGGCACTTCCTTCGGGGCGCCTGACTCCGTTTCACCGGATAATCATATGATCAGAACTGAATATCTTCATCCTCAACAGATTGTAAAACAAGTTTGCTGTGTTCGTTCAGACTGACCAATACTGAAATAAACGCATCTAAAATAAATTCTTCCAATTGCTCAGACAATAACTCCACCTTATCTTCCATGATGATTTCATGTTCCACATTCATTATGACACCTCCGGTCTAAACTGTTAAATGCTCAACATCCCTTTCAACCCTCCAATGGGGCTGGATCAATACACGATTGACATTATCTATACCGACTTTTTTCTTTTTGCTTCGGATACCCTCAATCATACACGACAGACACAGATTTCTGGCCTTTCGTAAAATTCCGTCACTGCTTCGGATAATAAGAGACAGGGCATTTTCCGTAAATGTATTATGAGCCAAACCCGCTACATCCAGCTGGTGGGTAATAAATGATTCCATATCATCTGAAGCAAGCTTTTTTAATACCGTAGAATATGTCACACGACTTTTAATATCCTCATTGACCCGCAATGACAGATTATGAAGCAACTGGACATGACCAATTAAAATCAAGTTATGATTCTTTGGAAAATCTTCACATAAAAGCCTCAATCTTCGTAACGAATCCATCTCCATCAAATGAGCATCATCTATTATGACTATCAGTATTTTTCCCCGTCTGTTCAGATTATATGCCTGTTCAATCAAACGCTTCTCACATTTAAAACTCGACCCGCTGTGATCAACAGAAAACGACTGACATAATATTTTTATAATGTTAAAATAAGTATGCAATGTACGTGATACATTGACCACCATGACGCTCTTCTCTGCCTGACTTATGATATTGTTTTTAATACTCGTTTTTCCTGTTCCCGGTTCTCCCATGAGAAGACATAGCCCACCCTGATGGGAATGGACCTTTAAAATATCAAACACCTCCTGCTGATGAGGCAGTAATGTCAAAGCCTGTTCGGTTGAAAACGGATTGGTATCAATCCCGTAAAATGCCCGTATCATATGTTCCTCCCCCGTATAATTTTAGAATTGGCAATAAGGTCAAGCTCTTTGGCCTCACCCATACGTGTATTTTTGTAATACACAATAACTTTGTCTGTCTTGTTTCTGTCAAACCGGATGGTGATGGTCCTGTTTTGCAAATTCGCAGCAGGTTCATACCGTACATGTTTAAATGAAAACGTATTGTCCTTTTTGACCTTTCTCGTAACTTCAGCATAAAACAGCTCATCATTGGCCTGATTGGGCGGCAGGAATTGAATAAATTTCATATCCATGGCAAACCGGTTCACCGGTGTCATGCCAATTGCCGAATGGGTTGATGTATTATACTTGTCTTCGATCCAGTGGGTGAGCTGTTTATTCAAAACAGCAAGCGAAGACAAATCCAGTTTTCGTGACAAAAATTGATCCCTGAGCCTTCTGAAAAAACGTTCTATTTTTCCTTTCGATGCTCCATCCCTGATCGGCGTATGTCTTAAAATACACCCGGTTCTGGCACAGATTAATGTGAGTTCGGCTGAACAATAAATAGACCCGTTATCCGTATACAGCTGCCTGGGTATTCCCCGTTTATAAAAAGCGGCTTTTATAGCAGTGATCAGCGTATCAATGGTTTCATTAAAAAAGAACTGAGCATGGCATATGACTCTTGACGCGTCATCGATAAACGCAATGAGCTTTGTCTGGTGTTGGGTGACATACGGCCCAAACATGGTGTCTGCCTGCCACAGGTCATTGGCATGTTCCATAGCAAAGGCCAGCCTCTTTTTATTGTCTTCAATATCATTATTTAAAAGATCATATTCCCTGATAAGCCTGTAAAAAGTGGTGGGCGCCAGTTGCTCTTTTCTTATGATTCCTTTTTCAATGCACATTCTGTAGATATCAAATTTGGTATGCTTCTCCATGAAAAACGGTTTGACCTGATTAATTGCTTCCATCAGCTCTTCAGGGCTGATCTTTCTGGACTTACCTTTATCTGATCTTCCTTTGGGAGTGACTCCTGTGATTCCATAATTTTTATACCGGTAATACCAGGTGGATATGGTTCTCCATGTGAATCTTCGTCCATCCCCGTGTTCATCGATAAAAATCATTTTACTTACATTTTGTATCCTTTGCTGGATGGTTTTACCTTCGACAGTTTCTACTGCTCCCAATATTCTCATCTTCAGGTATGGGCTTGGCCATTTCATAATAGTTCCTCCTTTTTTATTTTTTTCAGGAGATAACCGATAAATTTGAGTTTTAAAATAACCCTATTGTGTTGCTGGTATTTTATGGTGAGGCGATGTGAAGGCAGTATGATAGCAATTTAAAAAAATGGAGCTTGAAAATAATACTGAAACTCAGTGATTGGGTGTTTTTTGAATACGGATTCAAGGTGAATGATGGTGGCAATGACAGGATCTTGTACTGTATTTAAATCCGGAGGTTTTATGATTCGTGAAAGCAGGGTTCGGATACGGGTTTGATTGTGCTTGAATCGTTCATATATGCGATAGATCGAACTGGCCACAAGATCAGTATGTCCCAGTGCACGCAGCCGGTTCAATCCTCGTTTGAGGTTATCCAGAAATGTCCATACAGTATTGGAGGTGATGGTAAAGTATTTAATAAAAGTGGAAAGCAAAATGGATATGGTTTTGCCACAGCCATTGCGTCCTTGTTTTCTTCGGTTACTACAGAATATCCGGTGCCCGCGTTTAATCGTTTCCGTGCAGGTGTCTTCTGAGTTTCCTCGAAGATATCCATGTAAAATCAGAGATCCGCACTTTTTACAATGGGGGCAATAGTGCAGTTTAAGCTTTTGGTGGATGGTTTTGAATTCTTTTTCGGTTTTGTAGTACGTTTGTAATCTGATGATCTTCTCCCCGGTATTTCTTTATAAAAAACAACGGGATATATAACCAAAGATCAGATAGTTTGAAAGAATATTTTATAAGGTTTTGCTTATCGCTCAATTTTTTGGTAACGTTCAAAAGTTGTGGCATCATGATATTTGAACCCCTTCGACCCGGATATCGAAATAGCCTTTGATACCCAGTTTCTCTTTCCAGTATTGTTCCCATTTATCCCGGGAGTACTGTCTTATCATGATCATTT
>JAUWOH010000302.1 GCA_030612225.1 Desulfobacteraceae bacterium | reverse complement strand
TAATTAGTCAGATTCAAAGGAGCATAGAAGTTTAAGAATAAAGATAAAAAATCATAAGAAATATTGAAATAAGAGAAAATAGATTGCTTATGGGTCAAACGTAGATTTGCCTCCGTATTGGGCAACATTGGTGATGTTTATTAGAAAGAACTACGACGGAAAATGGCTTAAACCAGTGTCCGTTTTTATTTGACCATTACAATATAGACCTAAAAAGAGTAAAGGAGGGAGTTGCCATGAAAAAACTTTATTTCGTTTTCCTCATATTGATCTTTTCTGTGTTTGCTTCGGGATGTTTAGAGAAAAGAGTTGATCCAAATACGCTGACATCGACGGATGAAAGGGTTCTTTATGATTTGATGGTCGCAAGATGTCATGCCTTAAACGCAAAAGACATGGATCAGTTTAGACAGATATACACAAAAGATTCCCCGGAACTCAAGTGGATAGAAAATACGGGAATTCCAATGTGGAAAACAAATGGTATGAAATTCAATGAACCGTCACTAAAAAAGATTAGCATAATAGGGAATGACGCTGCAGCCAGTTTTGTCTTAAGAGGTAACAACAGTTTCGGAACATCATTTGTTTATCGTGTGGAGGTCTTATACGTGAAAGAAGGAGCCCAATGGAAAATCGAATCGATGGGTGTACGATAGTAGAGCAATTTATCAAAAAAGCTGTGCTTATCATCAAAGTGCTAAAAAAATCGTAGAGGAGGAGAAATAATGATAATTAACAAAGCATACCCTTTTTCCTTATTGGTGTTTCTTATCGCTCTGATCGTTTACAGTCCAAATGCCTATGCAAACCCGAGTGGGGGCGGGACCACTGCTGTTTCCGTAGCTGATGCTGTTCACTCTGCAGCGGGAGTCGCATCCTTATCTGAGGAATTCAATCGTATCATGGGCGATTATGAAACGGAAGTTTCTAAAGAAGGAAAAGAAGTGTTGTTAAATAGAGCGAAGGCAATTTTAACCCAATTGATTGAGCAGGCGAATAATGTGGAGTCTGAGATTTCAATCATATCCAAAAAGAAGCTGGGCAAGCTTTACTCGAAAAAATTAGATCGCGTCTTATCAAGCGTTCTTCAGATGAGAGAGATGGCCAAAAAGAGGATGCAGGCCGCAGACCGAGCCAGTTAAGAGGATAAACCTTGTATTCCGTTAAACGATACCATTTGTCTTTAATTCGTAATACTGTCCAACTGGTCTTCTTACTTTTTATTACCTTCATCTTGTCCTGCAACATCGTTGAACGTCAATCACGATATGTTGTCTTAAACGAAGAGGATCATGAACAGGCGGCCGTATTACTTGAAAAGATCAATAAGCTGAATGAGCAGGGAAAATATGCCGAGGCTATTCTTTCGGCAGAAAAATTATGCCTTATTGTGGAGGCGGAAGAAGGACCGGATCATCAAGGGGTTGGTATATGTCTCAATGTCCTGGGAGGCCTCTATAATTCATTTGGAGATTATGAAAAGGCGGAAATCAAATTAAAACGAGCCCTTGAGATCAACCGGAAGCTCGGAAATAGCGATAGCACTCAAATTGCCTCCAGCTTAGGCCTTCTTGCAAAAGTATATATGGATAAGGGCGAATACCGTCAGGCCGAGCCTTTTGCCCAAGAGGCTCTCAAAATAAGGGAACAGTCTCAAGGCATCGGCCATTTCATGGTCTCTACGTCCCTTAATACACTTGGGGAAATATATCTCAATCTCCAGGAATACGATAAGGCTGAACCGGTGTTGTTAAGGGCCATAGAGATTCGCAAAAAGCATGAAAATGCCCACAGCCTTGTCATTAGCCTTAACAATCTTTGCCGTTTATATTACAACACGGGTTATTATGAATCAGCGGAGCAGTTGGGGATTACCACGTTGGAGCTTGGAGAGTTTTCGCTTGGCAAGGACCATCCACACCTAGCCGAAACACTAAATCTACTGGGAAAGATTATGGCTTCAGAAGGGCATTTTCAGGATGCGTTTCAATACATGAAACGTGCCCAAAGTATAGATTTCAAATCCATTGATCACATGAAGGGGTTTACCTCTGAGGCACAAAAGCTGAAATTCATGCAAAAGAGCCATGAGGATCTTCATGTTTTTCTTTCCTTGATTTTGAAGAAATTACCCACTTCCCCGAAGGCCCTAAGAGAAGGTATGAACACAATTCTCAGACGCAAGGGCATCATTTTGGATATCCAAAGGCAGTTCCAAAGGGCCCTTTTGTCAGAAGATGAAAAGGCGACTATAATCTTTAATAAGCTATCGGAGGTGAGGTCACAGCTTACAAGACTGACTTTTTCCGACCCGGGACAGAAAGATATAGATACCTATAGAAAAGAAATAAACCTTTTGAAAGACGAAAAGGAGAGGCTTGAAATACAAATAAGTTCCTACAATCAATCCTATATGGTTTACTTAAAAAAAGCGGACGCAACCTGTGAACACGTAGCTAAAAAACTGAAGAAAAATGGAAAGGGTGCCCTTGTAGAGTTGGTCAGGGTGAGTCTTTACAATTTAGACAAAAAAAATTGGGATAGGGATCATTATTTCGCTTTCATTCTCATCCCAGGCAATCCCTATGATCTACGTATGGTGGATTTGGGTAGTGCGGATAATATTGACTCATTGATTTTCCAATTTAAGAAAATGATATTTCAGATCGAGCATCCTGATAGTAGTAAAATAACTTTTTTTGCAGGCCGACTCTACAACACCGTATTTTCACCAATAGAAAAAGAGTTAGGAGGGCGACAGCATATTTATTTATCTCCGGACGGTAATTTAAACTTAATCCCTTTTGAGATTTTTTATAATCCTGACAAAGGATTTCTTATTGAGAGCTACACCTTCAATTATGTTTCTTCCGGTAGGGACATACTTGGTTACGGAGAAACCAAAGAAACGGGAAACAATGCCCTGCTTATAGGTGATCCTGACTTTGACATGGAAATCGCCAAAGCGCCCGAAGTAGAAAAAACAGCCGAGTACGAATTAAAGCAAGAAACAATAGCTCGACGCTCAACATTGATTCGAGGCCTTCGCTTTGATCGTCTCCCCGGAACCAGGGAAGAGGTTGAAACCATACAATCCCTTTTCGGAAAGGATCAAGCTGAAATTTACACAGGTAGAGAGGCCAATGAAAAAGTACTCCGCATGATGAAAGCACCTCAAATTCTTCATCTTGCGACTCATGGCTTCTTTTTGAAAGATATCGAATTAAGTCCTTTGCAAAGTCCATCCTCAAATAGAGGGCTATCGATAGTGGAGGCGAACAAAAAGAACCTATCAATTCTAAGAATGAAAATCGAAAACCCATTTTTGCAATCTGGCTTCGCACTAGCAGGTGCAAATAATGCCCTGAAATCAATTGACTCAAAAAATTTCGAAGGTGTTGTTACGGCTGAAAAGATACTTGACTTGAAACTCATGGGTACGAACATGGTCGTTTTATCTGCGTGCAATACGGGTATAGGAGAAGTAAGAAGAGGAGAAGGGGTGTTTGGATTACGGAGAGCTTTTAATCAGGCCGGCGCCAAAAGCCTTGTCATGAGTATGTGGTCGGTTCCTGATAAAGAAACTAAGGAGCTGATGGTCGAGTTCTATAAAAATATTCTTTCAGGGAAAATGAACCGTTGCCAGGCTCTCAAACAGGCTGCACTACAGGAGATGAAAGTTGTTAAGAAGCGCTATGGTCATACAAACCCTCTTTTCTGGGGTGCTTTTGTATTTTTGGGTGAGCCTTGATTTGACCTTTAGTTGTGGTTTGTATGATCTATATTTTTATTTTATTTAAACGGTATCGCGCAAACTTTTGGGTACAGCCGTAAAATCTTCAAGGCTTACAATCGTTTATAACTCGTTATTCGACAAGAAAAAACTTAAAGAGATAATTATCGCCTTCTGGGATACCGGCCTTTGGCTGATGGAAAGTCATATTTACAGGCGGCCAGCGAAAAGGCCCGCACGATTTTCTCGTATTCATTACCGCCCTCCTGATCGAGTGTGGAAAGCCTGTTGTGGATCACAATCATATCATATAGAAATTCAATAATTTGTCCTATGAAAAACTTCGATCCGGATACCATTACAAACAGAATGATTTGTTTTATTTCCCTGTTGATGGGCGGCGCCTTTGGTTTTTTTTATGGAACAAGTTACTGGAAAAACGGTTTACTGGGTTTAATCATTGGGTTAATAATCGGAATATCGGCCTACTTTATCGCTTTGACAATAAAGCGCTATTTTGCCAAAATGTTTGGGGTATTGGCCGGAGGCCGCGCAGCCCATTGGAGTATCCGCGAGCAGCTTGAAAGCGATATGAATCAGGCTCGCCATTTCAAGAGGAATGAAAAATACCCAAAAGCTTTAAATACGGTGAACAGAATTATCCGGTTAGATCCTGATTTTCCCGATGCCCTG
>JAUWOH010000381.1 GCA_030612225.1 Desulfobacteraceae bacterium | reverse complement strand
CGTTATTTCCTTGGAACATTAAATTATATAATACGCCTTCACATTCAATTTGCCAAGCTCTTCCCATAATAATGCTTTTAATTGGTAGTGGCTTAATTGCCAAATATTCGTTCATAATACAAGCTTTGATACCAATCTTTCTTATCAACAAAACTTTATGAATTCAATGTGTTTTTGAAAAGCATCCAGGATAACTACATAATGTATCCTTCGTTCTTGACATACAATCCTTCTTTTAGCATACTTGTACGAATCAAAAGCCACACTCCCCACTCGAAAACCGGTTTCATAATGATACGGATTTATAACCCAAATTAATATTGTAACTATGAAAAAAGGATTTACCTTCATTTTTGCACTTTTTTTCTTATGCGGAAGCCATATTTTATCAGCCCAAACCCTATTCACCTGGACTGATGAAGCTGGAGTCGTTCATATCACAGAGAATAAACCACCTGAAGGTATCAAGATCGAGGAGAAGCTTCATTATCAAAAGCAACCCTCAAAGAGGCCGCTTGAAATCGAGGAAAATCGAAAAAAGGAACAAACCGACCTGGAGAAATCCGAAGCTATTGAAAGGGCGAAAATAGAGAGAAGAAAAGCAAACAAAGCCAAACAAAAAGCAGAAGATGCTTTTAAAAAAGCGAATCAAATAAAAAAAGAAACAGATGACTATATTAAAAAGGTAAAGTATAAAAGCCGTAAAAGAAAAAGTTTGCGGATTAAAATGAAAAGACGGATGGAAGAATCGAATAAGGCAATAGCGGAAGCCGAACAACTAAAACAGCTTGCTATCAAAGCTGAAAAAAAGGCCAAAGACGCTGAATCCGAAGCCATAAAAATCGAAGAAGAGACCACAAACGAGCCATAACGAATTCTAAAAAATAAAGGACTTGTTAAATTGCGATTTTAATGGACAGCTATTTCAAACTGTTTCGCCCCTGTCATCGCTATAATATAAACTTATTTTTTCCGAACTCTAAGCGGACTTAAATTATCCTATCGGTTATTTGCTGGATGGTTCTGGAGAATTCTTTTTTAAACCGCTCGTTCTCTGCGTTTGAAAACCCCTCAAATTTTACAATTTTCAACTCCTTCATCAAATTCAGAAGTTCAAGCATAGCTCTTTCCGCAAGTTCATTTGATTGAGCAATCCTAACATCCTTTTCTTTGATATTACGGAGCGATGAAATAGTATCTTTAAATTGATCATCAGGATCGTCGGCGCGTTTAACCAGAATTTCGAAAATAAGCGTAAAAATAGCATCGATTCTATCACTTTTTATCAATGTCGGGCTGTGGAAAAAAGAGAAGTCTTCTTCCACACGAACGGTGCCTTTGCCAAGATTCAGTATTTTTTCAAACCAGTTAATTGTGTATCTCTTATATTCATCCAGGCTCCATTTACCCTTTTCCCAAATATGTACCATTATGGCTTGGGGTAGATATGTAAGACAGTCCTGGTGGGTATCATAATTATAGGTCCCTAATAACGTTCCCGACTGGAAAATATCTATTCCAGGTTTTTTTGCCTGTTCTGATATTTCAGCGCATAAAATTCTCGGATCTTTGCCGGGTCTGGCTATCAGAATCTTATAGGATGGTTTTCCCTTTTCAATTCGCTGAAGTTCAACTGCGGATTCAGGGGGGATAACGGATCCGGCAATAGAAGGCGGTAAAAAGGCAGCCGTAAGGTTGGGACTCAGATCAACTGCCTCTAAGGCAACCTTGAAAACAGGAAAGTCATCTTTTTCCAGCGGCTGAACAGGAATCAGTTTGCCAGGTTCCATATACGGTGAAAAAACATTTAGCATTGCCTCAAGCCCGCCTTGCCAGTGGGCACTTCTGGGATCTTTTTTTTCGTCAATCCATTGCTTAACTTTTTTGGCTATTTGGTCCATCAAGGGTTCCTTTTTTGGTACCCGTTCACGCTCATTCGAAACAAAAAGGTCGCACAACCTCCGTCCTGTAAGCGTTCACAGGTGCTGCAGATGTGCGTGATCCGGGCGACCAGCTATAGTCTGCTATGCTGGTCGCCCTGATCGCGTGCAGCTGCGGTGCCTGTGAACGCTTACCTTTTTTCTAAATGACTTCAGCCTTAAGTGCCTTGCATATGAAAGCCTCAGACTTGTGCAAAATTCGGATGTAAAATTTATTGAAGACTTTGAGACCACTTCTATTTAAAACGGCCAGAACTTGTTATCAAGCCAGATGGTTTCAACCAATGCCTTATCAATTTCCAAAAGAATCTTTGAGTGTTGTCGTTCCCAGTTCGCGAGCCAGGAATATATTTTTTTTTCTTCGGGATCTTCCGCTTCATCTGCACGCGAACTATAAAGTTTGACTGCGCTTTCTTCAAATCCTATGGCTGCTGAAATAGCTGCGCTTTCGTAACTCGCGGCTGAAATATTTTCTTTTATTTCATTGCTCAGTGCATCGGATATATTTGCACCTGTTTCAGAGATATCAGAAGATGCGGAACTGAAATGTCCCTCTTCCTTCAAAACTTTATATTGCTCGGTGAGAACAGAGATATGTTTGGTTTCCTCGTCGGCCATCATTTCAAAGAATTCCTTTACAGCTCTGTTTTCGGTTTGTTCGGAAACCATGCGGTAAAAGGCCTGCCCTCTTTTTTCAAGTAAAATCGCTTGTTTTATTATCTCCAAAGATTTAGGCTCTTTCATATCTTCCTCCATTAAGATGATTTATTGTATTAATCCATGGTAACATGTTCATTCATTTCCGACAGGTTAATCTCCGTTTCGCCTGTCTTATCAAATTTTAAAGCGCGATTTTGAAAATCCTGTCCGTCAATTTTTTCCTTAATCCATTTGCCCCAGTTTTCTCTTTGAGACGAGATAATCGTATCAAAATTTTTAGATTGATCAAAACGGGATAAGGCATCATCCTTTATCCAGACACAATAATTACTCTTTTTCATACCTTTTTCGGAAACAACAAAAAAATATCGAAACGTTGTACTTCCGGGTTTTAATCCTTCTTTAATCTCATAATTTTTATAGGACCATTTTTTCTGCATTTTTTCCTCCGTATAATGATAGATTATCAAATTGATAAGCTTCTTAATATTGACAGTATAAGCATTAAATAAATTAAACAAAGGGTGTTGATACAATTCATATATCAAAAAGTTCGCATAAATACAGTTGCTTTTAAATATACGTAAAGGAGGTGACAAAATGGGTGAAAGATTCTATAGTGAGATAAAATCGATATGATAAGGAGTGAAAATGTACCCAAACCAAACACTTGAAATATTTTCCGATTATATCTGACCCTGGTGCTATTTCATTACCGGGAGTATTGAACAGTTAAAGAAAAAATTTGATGTTGAAATAAAATGGTGTGCATTTCCCCTTCATCCGGACACCCCGGAAGAGGGGCTCACCCTTAACCAGCTTTTTGCCGGTTCACCGATGGATGTCGATCTCATGATGCAAAATTTGAGAAAAACAGCGGCGAATCTTGGTTTACCGCTGGGCAACCGGCAGAAAACCTATAACAGTCGCCTGGCCCAGGAGT
>JAUWOH010000195.1 GCA_030612225.1 Desulfobacteraceae bacterium | reverse complement strand
TTCAACGATAGTCGTAACAACCGTTTCCGGATTATTTTGCTCAATGAAATAAAATTCGGATAAATCTTCCGAGTCGCCTGTCTTTTCCAGATCAGGCGGCTGCCCTTTGCGGATTTTATGGGCATTAACAATTATCGGACTTTCCTGGGCATGTCTGTAAATTTTCTTAAGCTCAAATGTTTCGATTTTTTTTGATTTGATTATATCTGAAAGAATATTGCCCGGTCCAACTGAAGGAAGCTGAAATGCATCTCCCACGAGTATAAGCATCGATTGCATATGAACCGCCTGGAGCAGGTGAAACATCAAAAAAGTGTCTATCATTGAGGCTTCATCTATAATTAAAGCATCTGCATCAACAGGATTGTCCCTGTTTCTTTCAAAAAAACCATTTACCGGATTGTATCCAAGGAGCTTATGAATTGTTTCAGCCTTTCGACCGGTGACTTCAGAGATACGCCTGGCAGCTCTGCCAGTGGGAGCGGCAAGACACAGTCTTTTGCCAAAGGCATCAAAAAGAGCTGAAACAGATTTAATAAGGGTTGTTTTCCCGGTGCCGGGACCGCCGGTTATGACAGCCACACGATGGGAAAGGATTCCTTTAAGTGCTGCAAGCTGTTCAGAAGAAAGCTTTATGGCAAGCTTTTTTAAAACTTCCAGGGTAATTCGACCTGAATCAAGCCCTGTGAATGAGGTTGGTATTGATAAAAGAGCATTAATTTTGTTTGCAATGCCTGCCTCTGCCTGATGAAGTTGTTTTAGAAAAACAGCCTCCGTATCGGTATCATTATAAACTTTTTCAATTACAACCTCACCTGATGCTGCCAGACTTTTAATTGAATCCAAGGTCACATCAGGCAGTATTTTAAAGTGGTTTTCACAGCTTGAAACCAGTTGATTCTTATATGCAAATGCATTTCCATCATCTGAAAACTGCTGCAAAAGATGCAGAACGCAGCCCTTTGCTCTTTTTGTTTCGTCAACGGGCATCCCGGTATTTTGAATAATAGCATCGGCCATAAAAAAACCGGTTTTGGGAAAATCGCTTACAAGACAAAAAGGATCGCTGTTGATTATATCCAGTGCATCCTGGCCATATAATTTGAATATTTTTGCGCCGTAAGATGTTTTGATCCCGTTTTCCTGAAGAAAGCTGATGAGCCTTCGTATTGAATGGTGTTCTTTCCAGGCGCCGGTTATTTTATCTGCCGCCGCTTTTCCTATTCCCTTAACATCACGCAGTCTTTCAGGATTGTTTTCAATAACTTCAAGTGTTTTATCTCCAAAATGACTTATCAGCCTGAAAGCTGTCTTTTGGCCTATTCCCTTTATAAAACCGGATTCCAGGTACTTCTTAATACCTTCAACCGTTGCAGGAAGAATCACCTCAAAAGAGTCGATTTTAAGCTGTTGCCCGTACTTCGGATGGGTTTCCCATGTTCCGGCAATTTTAAGAGCTTCGCCAAGGTTTGGATCTGGCATGTAGCCGAGAACAGTCACAGGGTTTTGTAAATCGTTGATTCTGAATTTTGCGATCGTGTAGTGGTTTTCCCTGTTATAATATGTAATTCTTTCAAGATGTCCCGTAAGCGTGGTCGTGGAGGAGGATTTATTCATTAACTTTAGTCACTTTTATATCGACAATCCATTGAACAGCTTCATAAAGATCCTGAGCGATGTGGTCAGGATAAATTTTCTTTTCAGCCAGAGTCTTTTCAGCTTCAGCTCCGTTCCCGGTTTTAACCAGAACAACCGTTCCACATCCGGCATTACGCGCACACTCGATATCCTTTGCACTGTCTCCCACCATTACAGCATCTTTAAGATCAATGCTGTAAGCTTTTTGAGCCTGATAAATCAGTCCCGGTTTGGGTTTGCGGCAATCACAATTATCTTCAGGTATGTGGGGACAGAAAAAAATATCATTAATGAGTCCACCGCCGGATCTGACTTCATTTTTCATCATGGTAAGGATATATTCAAGCCCTTTGTCAGATACCATGTTGCGGTTTATAACCGACTGGTTTGTAATAACAATTACATTAAATCCTTTTAAAGTCAGCTCCTTTATTGCTTCAATACTTCGTGGAATAAATTTAAATTCCGACCAGCTTTTTATATAATCAGAACTGTCAAGATTTATTACGCCGTCTCTGTCCAGAAAAACAACCTTATCAAGTTTTTGGTTGGAAACACCCATTTTAAGTACTTTTTATGTATTCGCTTTTTAAACAAGTCGTAAATTTTGCTTTTGTCAAGTTCGCACCTCTATTTGGATAAAAATCGTGCCATGACAGTGTTTAACAAGATCAGATGCGAATTGAGACGGTTATGTAATTTTCTGTAAGGTGATATGTTGGTAAAATACCTTCTATTCTTTCGCAGTGTCCCGATTTTTGGGGTAATTGCACAGGTCTATATAATTTAGCAGCTTATGTACTTTATCCCAGATATCGGGACACGCTGCATATAAATATTTTCATATCGACTGGAAGAAAATGACATAATCGTTTCAATTCGCACCTTCATTACGAATCAACTTCCGGCAATTTAGCCTTCGCTGTAAAAAGGAGATACTTCTTAATTCGAAATTCTTTGTTCGATCTGGCTTCGTAAATGCTACGCCAAGACACATATTCGATATTCAAATAATGATAACTTAAGTTAATGGCATCTATTCCGCTATAATCATCGGATCGTATCCATCGTCTACCATGTTTTTTTCCTGATCTCTCGCCTGTTCCAATGTCGAAAATTTACCTACCCGTACTCTGTAAAAAATTTCACTGCCGCTATCAAATTTGGCAATATGAGCATTTTTGTATTTTTGATCCAGTTCTGCCTTAAGTTTTTCAGCATTTTGCCTGTCAATAAATGCACCTACCTGAAATGTAAAATTCCCGGAATAATAATCAACCGCTTTATATGATTTTTCGGTTTTGGTTTCTGTCTCCGGCTTTACTGCAGCTCCCAAGGCAACAATTTCAACGGTGGCTGTTCCTGGCCCGACAATTCCCAATTCCTGCGCAGCCTTGTAAGAAAGATCAATGATTCTGCCCCTGACAAAAGGCCCCCTGTCATTTATCCGTACATCGAGTTTTTTACCATTAGAAAGGTTATGCACCCTGACATATGTATCGAAAGGCAGGGTTTTGTGAGCTGCGGAACTTTTGTACATGTCATAAGTTTCACCATTTGAAGTTTTTCTGCCGTGAAATTTCTTGCCATACCACGAGGCCAGCCCGCGCTGACGAAAGCCGTGTGAAGATGGAATAGGTTGATACCATTTCCCCAAAGCCTTATACGGTTTAGGCTTGGCTGTATGCCCTGGTGAAGGCTTTCCAGGGGCCCCTGGTGAAGGCTTTAAAACAGTGCAGCCGCTTAAAAAAAATGCCAGGAAAATACCCAGCATAAAACATCCTGATAAAATAACGTTTTTCTTTTTTTTCAATTTTATTACCTTTGATGCTCGTTGCTGGATACTGGATACTCGTTGCTCGATACTTGATGCTCATTGCTTGATGCTTGATGCTCATTGCTTGATGCTCGATACTCGTTGCTTGATGCTCGCTGCTCGTATTTTTTAACAAGTATCGAGTACCGAGTATAATGATATCATCTGTTTTATCAAATACTTAAAACCACGTCCTTTAGCCATGGATTCTCTATATTTTCTTCTGCCTTTTGCCTTTGTGCCTTCTGCCTTCTTTCCTACAGCCCCTTCGAGGGACAAATCGATGCCTCGTTCTTCAGGCGTAGATTCTTTACTTGATTATATTGTGCTTTTTATTGTCAAATGCAATCTCTAAAACATCCATCATCTTTTCTACGAAATGAAACTCGATCTCCTTTTGAACCTTTTTGGGTATGTCTTCCAGGTCCTTTTGGTTCCATTGAGGAAGAATAATCGTTTTTATACCGCCGCGATGGGCCGCAAGAACTTTTTCCTTTACACCTCCTATCGGAAGCACCTGCCCTCTTAATGTTATTTCACCGGTCATGGCAAGATCTTTCCTTATGATTTTTTTAGTCAGAAGTGAAGCCAGGGCGGTCAGCATGGTAACACCTGCAGAAGGACCGTCTTTGGGTATGGAACCTGCAGGTACATGAATATGAATATCCATATTTTCAAAAAAATCCTCATCAATGCCCAGAGAAGCCGTATTTGACCGTATAAAGCTCAAAGCTGCATTTGCAGATTCTTTCATCACATCGCCGAGTTGACCGGTTAAG
This sequence comes from Desulfobacteraceae bacterium, assembly GCA_030612225.1. Classification (GTDB taxonomy): domain Bacteria; phylum Desulfobacterota; class Desulfobacteria; order Desulfobacterales; family JAUWMJ01; genus JAUWMJ01. Next base: position 2,075 of record JAUWOH010000195.1, on the reverse strand, counting down.
GTAAGCCCCTTTTTCCCCTTCATGGATGTTGCTTCAATAAATAAAAGCTCCCCGCCGGCCTGGGTCCAGGCCAGTCCCATGGCGACACCAGGAGTTGAAGTCCTGGCTTTCGTTTCCGACATCACTCTCACAGGGCCAAGGTATTTCGGAATATTAACAACCGTGATCGATACGGAATTTGTCTTGCCTTCTGCGATGCTGCTGGCAACGCCGCGGCAGATAGCAGCAATCTCCCTTTCCAGGTTTCTTAAACCGGCTTCACGCGTATATCCTGTAATTATTCGTTTAACAGCACCATTTGTAAAAGATATCTGTCCTGCCTTTAAGCCATGTGCACGCCTTTGACGAGGTATGAGGTAACGGTTTGCAATTTTTAATTTTTCATCTTCAGTATATCCCAAAAGCTGAATTACTTCCATTCTGTCTCTTAAAGCAGGGGGAATTGGATCAAGAATATTTGCAGTAGTGATGAACATGACTTTAGATAAATCAAAAGGCACATCCAGATAGTGGTCTGAAAAAGAAAAGTTTTGTTCAGGGTCCAGCACTTCAAGCAGCGCTGACGAAGGGTCACCGCGAAAATCGCTTCCCACCTTATCTATTTCGTCAAGCATGAAAACCGGATTATTAGATCCTGACCTTCTGATTCCCTGAATAATGCGGCCCGGAAGTGCTCCGACATAGGTACGCCTATGGCCTCTGATTTCAGCCTCGTCTCTTACACCCCCCAGTGAAATACGAAAAAAATTACGACTTAAAGCGCGGGCGATGGAACGACCCAGGGATGTTTTGCCGGTACCGGGAGGGCCTGCAAAACATAAAATAGGTCCTTTTGAATCAGGTTTTAACTTTCTTACGGCAAGATATTCTATTATGCGTTTTTTTGGTTTTTCAAGACCAAAATGATCTTCATCAAGAATTTTTCTTGCCTTTTTTATATCTAAATTATCCTTTGTACTGTCGTGCCATGGAAGCGATGTTATCCAGTCAAGGTATGTTGAAGCAACCGTATATTCTGCGGAAGACGGATGCATGCGGGAAAGACGGCTAAGTTCACGCTCAGCTTCTTTTTTTGCTTCTTCGGGAAGATCTTTCTCTTCAATTTTTGCTTTGTAATCTTCGGTTTCAACTTTTGCTTCATCCTTTTCACCAAGTTCTTCTTTGATTGCTTTCAGTTGCTGCCGAAGGTAATATTCTCTTTGTGTTTTATCCATACCCCCCTTAACCTGGGATTGAATCTTATTTCCCAGTTCAAGGATTTCGAGCTGGTGGTTGGCCAGCCGGGTAACTTCTTTTAACCTTTTTTTTACGGCAACAACTTCGAGTACTTTCTGTTTTTCCTCGGCGGAAGAATTCATGGTGGATGCGATCATATCGGCCAGTATGCCGGGTTCCTGTATCGACCTGGACATTTCCCCGATCTCTGCCGGCAAACCTGGTGAAAGCTTGACGATTTTATTGAACAGGCCGGTAAGGTTGGACATAAGTGCTTCAATCTCGTTGTCTATTTTTCCTTTGTCTTCGATATTTTCAACCCTGGCCATAGAATAAGGCTTTCCCTTTTCAAAAGATATTACTTTGAACCTGCTTAATCCCTGTACAAGCAGATGGGTCCTGTTTTCTTCGCTTTTCGCCATTTTAAGGATCAATGCGCTTGTACCGACTTTTGCTAAATCTTCATCGGGTTGAATAGGTTCATCTACCTTTTTTTTAGAAAAAAGAAGGCCGACAATTCGATTTTTAGCCATAGCTTCATCGATGAGTTGAATCGATTCTCCTTGCATAACCACAAGGGGCAAAACCATTTTAGGAAAAAGGGCCGCATCAAAAAGGGGAAGGATGGGAAGAATTTGGGGAATATCTTCGGTGCTAAAATCGATTGATGAATTCTGTTCTGTCATATTGCCTCCAAAAGCAAGTTATCCGTCTAATATGGTTATCTTATGCGTTACATCAACAGGCAGTTTTGAAAGCCTAATCTTAAGAAAGCCATTTGAGTATGATGATGTTACAAGTTCCGTATCTACCGGCGTCGGGAGAAAAAGGATCCGTTCAAACTTTCCATACTGAATTTC
>JAUWOH010000427.1 GCA_030612225.1 Desulfobacteraceae bacterium | reverse complement strand
GGTTCAAGGTTGATGGCTTCGCACTTCTTCATTACCTATTGATTCCAGTTGGTTAATGCCATGGAAGGATAAACCTCTGAACGTTGAACCTTTGAACCGTGAACCTTTCAACCCAAAACCCTGGTTGGAAACGGAGCTTTCGGTCCAAAATATTACATTGTAATACGCTATAAGCTACGAGGTCTGAAGTTACATGACATCAGTTCACTCAGGTTACATCCAACCGTGAACTGTGAACCCTGAACCCTGGTCGCCTACGGCGCCGCCAAAGGCGGGTAAACCTCACAACCTGAGTAATTTCAAATATTCGGCATAAAGGAGATAAAATGGAAAAACATCAAGATATAAAGCAGTTGCTGAAGAAAATATATGGTGAGGAAAAAGGCACACTGGCGCTTACTAAGATAAATTCACTAATGGAAAGATTTTTTACAAGTAAAAGAGGGAAAAACGAATATTTTTCGCAGGAGGATGTAATATTAATTACATATGGTGATACTCTAACTAAAAACGGGGAAATGCCTCTGACCACGATTCATGAATTTGCAAATAAGTTTTTAAAGGGCGCATTTTCACACATACACTTTTTACCCTTTTTTCCTTTTTCATCAGATGATGGTTTTTCGGTTATGGATTTTTTTTCTGTAAATCAGGAACTGGGATCCTGGACGGATATAGAATCAACAGGAACTGATTTTAAGCTGATGTTTGACCTGGTGCTTAATCATATTTCTGCAAAAAGTAAATGGTTTGAATATTATTTACTGGAAAAAGAAGGGTTTAAGAAGCTTGCAATAGAAGTCGATCCGTCAATTGACCTTTCGGCAGTTACCCGGCCACGATCCCTTCCGCTTTTAACTGAAGTTAAGAAACAATCAGGCGAAACAGTCCATGTCTGGACAACATTCAGTGCGGATCAAATCGATCTTAACTTTAAAAATATTGATGTTCTTGAAAAAATGGTTGAGGCGCTTTTATTTTATGTGGATAAGGGAGCAAGCATTATACGGCTTGATGCTATTGCATATTTATGGAAAGAAATCGGAACAAGTTGTATTCATCTTAACCAGACTCATGATGTGGTGAAACTGTTTCGCCTGATATTCGATAAAGTAGCACCACATGTTATGATACTTACAGAGACCAATGTGCCACACGATGAAAATATAAGCTATTTTGGTGACGGCAATAATGAGGCGCAGATGGTTTATAATTTTACACTCCCACCACTTTTATTATATTCGTTTTTGAAAGAAGACGCATCAGTTTTGTCTAACTGGGCAAAGGGGTTGGATTTAAAATCCGACAGCAATACTTTTTTCAATTTTACCGCTTCCCATGACGGCATAGGTGTAAGGCCACTTGAAGGTATATTGCCTGCAGAAGAAATTAATCTTCTTGTCGAAAATGTAAAGAATAACGGAGGGAGAGTTTCGTATAAAAAGAATTCAGATGGTTCCGAAAGTCCTTATGAGTTGAATATAACCTATGTTGACGCACTATTAAAAACGAAGTTCGGCAAAGACAGGTATCACTCCCAAAGATTTCTGGCATCCCAGGCGATTCAGTATGTTCTTCCCGGAGTGCCTGCAACATATATTCACAGCCTGCTTGGCTCAAGGAACTGGGAGGAGGGGGTCAGACAAACAAGGATGGCAAGAACGATAAACAGGAAAAAATTGCGGACAGATGATGTGATATCAGAACTGGAAGATTTTGAAACTTTTCGTTCCAGGATTTTTCATCCTTATATCAATATGATAAAGGTCAGAAAAAAACAACACGCCTTTCATCCAAACGCAGGTTTTGAAATAATGAACATTAATCCGAAAATCTTTACCATTGCAAGATATGGCAAGGATCAGACGATATATGCTCTTACCAATATATCATCATTGCAGGTTTCTTGTGCATTGAAGGGAGACGGTGTGCCTCCCATGATGAAGGATATTCTTACAGGGGAGAGAGTTTCGGTAGATTCATTACGACTGAATCCGTACCAGTTTTTATGGCTTACCGTTTAATATATATGGTATCTTTCCGAAAAACCGGCCTGTTAATTGCCGTTAATTTTATCTCTGAGTTTTCCGGAGCATTTAAATGTTACGACTTTTCTTTCTCTCAGGATTAAGTCTGAGCCTGTAGCCGGGTTCCGACCTCGACGCTGGTTCTTGTGTTTCACACAAAATTTTCCAAATCCGGAAATCAGGACATCCTCACCTTTTTCCAGAGTGCTTTTCATAATTTCCAACAGGGATTCGACGATATCAACAGTGTGCTTTTTGGTAAAGCCGAGATCGTGTATTTTTACAACAATATCATTCTTGGTTAATGCCATATTTCCTCCTAAAATAACGTGATCAGTTTTAATCCATAATGAATTGATGTTACTTAATTAATTTGACAGTTAACGTCAACTGTTATTTTTTGGCAGTAAATCATGTGATTGTTCACAGGTATCGCTTTTAGTCCCTTCTGGTAAATCCTTTTTGACGGGAATAATATTTTCTATTTTTTTCATTGTGTTATCTATGTTTTTTATAATTCCGTCAATTTCAGCCTTTAATTTTTGATGGTCACTGTCAGTCATAAAAAATTCTTTTGCGATCCGTTTCAGGTGTTATTTCCGTCCCGGGTAAGACTGACGAATTAAGATTTTACAAATTCATCATCTTGTGTATCAAGTATATAAATATACGAAAATAAAAGATATGTCAAGTTTCAAACAAGAGTTTTTTAAAATTATTAGCGATAAACAATATTTGTAACTCAGGTGGATAGGCTGAAGACTGTTAGAGAAAAGCGCATTTTGACTCATGTTTGGTGCAAGAATCACATTCCGCCAAAGTACGGGAATTTTGCTCTTCTGATCCCTTCAGCCTGACTACGTGAGTAGTTACAACGCTTTTTTTATTCCAGCTTTTACGAGAGAAGGATTTAAAAAAAGCTTGAATTTTTTTGCTCCCCTGGCATCAACAAAGGTATTGTTAAAAGTTAATTCCACCTTTTTTAAAATTTTAACATTTTTATCCATTAATATAAAATGGTAATTTAAGGCTGCAAAAAACAAA
>JAUWOH010000211.1 GCA_030612225.1 Desulfobacteraceae bacterium | reverse complement strand
CTCGAAAAAGCGAAGAATTTTTATCCGTTAATTGGATGGAGCACTTCGGGAAAATAGGTCAAAAGGCGCAGATAGCTAAAATTCGTGAACATATCGAGTTGTCATTGGCAAAAAACGGTTTATTCGCTGTATTAAATGTTGGAAAGGTCATTGACCATATTCATAGGGTTGGTGAAAAAAAGCTCGCTATTTTACATGAGCCAACACAGGATGATCCATCCCACAGTGGGGCCCACGGATATCAGCATGAAGATCTTCTTGTTGCTGAACTGATTGCGGAAATTGTTATAGAAATCTATCCCTCCAGGCAAACGTGACCTTTATGAATGGAAGCGCAAAGGTCATTTATCGGTCCTCTAACAGGAATAAATCGACATATCAACATATCAAGGAGCGTCCCGCAACCTTATTCAATATTCAATTTATTTGTCCCCCTCCAACTCCTTAACCCTATCCTTGAGTTCCTTTATCCTGAACTCCCGTTCCACAAAAACATCATTCATTCGTTCAAGTTCCGTTAACTTCTCTTCCAGGTTTTTTATCTGCTCTTTGGCAAGGGTTTCAAGGCGTTTCAAGCGTCTGTCGCAGTCCGGTTAAAGGCATTGCGGACACATTCTTCCATTTGGGCAACTTCTTTATTTGTGAGCTGTTCAAACTTGGCCTTGCGCTTGTTCTTTGACAGCCTACCATTATTTTCAATGCACAGGCGAATAAAAAGATCGATTAGATGATCCGGCATGTCTACTATCTCCCTTATGGCAAGTTTGGCCTTGTCGTAATCCAGAATGAATTCCAGTTCCGATACAAGCTCATTCTCAATGGTATCCTGAATAAACCCGAATAGTCGCTCAGCTATAGCGGTCATGTCGATATACTTGTAATGTGCTGCCGTTTCATTCTTGACATCCATCCTGCCATCACTGTCCAGTTCGAAATCTAATAGTGGTAACAGCGGCTTTGAGAATAGCTCAAGTGTTTCGTCGTATTCCTTAATTTTGCGGAGCATGGTAGCCGAGATCGGAAAGATAAGACCCTTCGGGGTAAACCGCCTTTTTGCCAGAATGTTATGGACCAAAAAACGATGAATGCGTCCGTTGCCGTCATCAAACGGGTGCATAAAGACGAATCCAAATGAGATTGCAGCGGCAATCACAACAGGATGAACTTCGGAAGACATCATACGTTTATACGCATAGAACATACCTTCCATGAGCTCCGCGATATCTTCCGGCTTGGGTGCGACAAAATCGACTATCTCATTACCGAAACTCACTGTTTGTCCAACATAATTCTGTTCAGTACGAAAATCGTTGTTAGCAAAACGTTCATCAACTGTTGCTTGCTGAAGTTCTAACAACGATGGTTTATTAAAAAACTCTCGATCATCTGCTATCCTAAGCAACTCAACAAATCTTGCCGCTCGTTTCTGATCTGGAGTTGCCCGTTCAATCTCGAATGAAGACTTTGTTTCCTTGGTGTAAAGATAAGAAACAGCTCGCCGCAGGACTTCTTCGGGATAGTTCCCAACTACTTCCATCCCTTTTTCGTTTAGCTGAAGGTCAATGTAATTCTTTAAATTGTCGGTGTGTCGAACCATGGGGCAGAAGAGCCGATCACCTAAAAGATTATCAGTAACCTTCTGCCGTCGGTGCTGGATACCTTTGGCAGTGTAGTATTTGGATTGATCAAGCAGATCAACGTAATTGGTCACCTTAGAGGGATACAGGTCGAGTTCTTTGCCCATAAGATACTCGTATAGGAACCAAATTTTTCGCGCATACTTCCCCGCCGGGGTCTCCTTGATGAAATGTTCTAATTCCTTGCGGTCAACCACTAAGAAAAGAGCGTTGAGGATTTCCAGATTTATCCCTTCGAATTTTAGGGCAAATGTCAAATGATCCTCCAGATTATCACCTGGATCATATCTCTTCGTGTAGATCTCAGTCCTCCGGTGGCCCTCTATGACCGTCTTACGCCTCCCTTTTTCAGCTATAAATGACTTAACATAGTGTGGTATGACCTCGAGAAAATACCGCCGAACTAATTCACCGTAACCTACCAGCTTAAGCCCTTCAGTTGGGTTGATTTCTATATTTTTCATTGGCTCACCGTTGCGGAATGTTTTATTCTGCAGAAAAAAGCTTTTTATTCGCCATTATTGTAACAAAAGATATTTTATTTGCAAGAATTTTTAGCTAAAACCATCTTTGTGTATTAATTTGTTGCAAAACTTATTTCATGGTAAAAATGTGCTTTTATTTGGCCTGATATGTTTATAAACGTATTTTATTGAATAGTTAAAGATAAGAATGGGAATAAAAGAGAGCATTTTTTTACGCCCTTTCCTGGATTTAGGGATTTCTTTTGGGCAATTCCTTCTCTCTACAGCATAAAGGCCGGCACACGCAGCTCGACGGGTCTAAAAAAATCGAATGTACCCTGTTGTTTTTTAAATAGTACCGTCAACCATTCCTTCCCTAAAAGATATTCTGAATGAGATAAGCGCTATTATCATTGGAAGATAAGCCGGCACAGTTGCTGATCCCTTAAAATTGTCTATTGACAATTTAAGGATTTCGATCAATTTTATTTTTGGTTTTCATTTTCCCTTAACAATATTCAATTCTTCGTCGGTCCTCGCTTTTCATTTACCTTCCCCATTTTCGACCAATTGGCTTGCCGGCAGAAATACCTTTGTATTATTTCCTTAAATTTTCACTTTTCAGTATTCAATTCTCAATGTCACAGTTCCTTAATTTTTCATTATTCAATTCTCAATATTCAATTTACTTGTCCCCCTCCAACTCTTTTATCTTATCCCTGAGCCCCTTTATCCGAAACTCCCGCCCTGTAAAAACATCATTCATTCGTTCAAGCTCAGCGTTTTTGTCTTTCAGTTCAGAGGTGCGCTCTTTGACCAAGTCCTCCAGATGCTCACGATTTCATTTTACTTTTGCTTAAATGCCTTTAGCTCGTCCGGATCAAATACAATATTCCTTCCTATCCTTTTATATTCTATTTTCTCTGCCTTAATCCATCTCCTCAGCGTAATTTCAGCCACCTCAAGGTATTCAGCAGCCTCTTTGACAGTAAACGGAGACTGTCTGACCTCGTCGAATACTTCATCATGGCCGTACAGGTCCTTTTCAAATCCCTGCCTTGCTATCACACCAAACAATCTTTCCCTTTCTTTTAAGGGCATGTCCAAAATGTCTTTATATACTTTCTCAGCAGTGATCATTATGATTCAACCTCCCTCAAATACCTCTTAAGTTCGCGATAAAAATTTTCATGCGGGCCTATCATAAAAAATACTATGTCAGACTCTTGAAAGCGATAGGCTATTAGGAACTGGTGCTTTTTAAATGAGAATTTGTGGACTCGAAATCCTTTCAGATCACCTTTTTTCGATTCCCCAACTTCAGGATTGATGATCACTTTCTCAACTGCATCCTCAATGACGAGTTGAAAAGGTCTTGTCTGTTTCTTTACAAATTTTCTGAATGGTGGTTTGTAAAATTTTTTCATGATCATTTCTATGATAGCTTACAATATCATTTTGTCAATCACAAATTTGATGCACTCATAAAAAGTCGTCACCCCGGCCCCGCACATTGTACGGGATAAACTACAGCCGGAGTCCAGGTTAATCATAAGTTTTTGAACACACTGGATTCCGGCCTGCCCGCCAGTGCCAGGCGTTGGCAGGCGGGCTTGGCTGTCACCCTTAAATAGTCAATTTTCAATCGTCAATAGTCAATTCTATCCACTGTTCTCTTGATATCCTTGTCAAGGGTGACCCCGTTCCTACTTTGGGTAAAATCCTTGACTTTCGACATTTGCTTTGTGTATAAATATCACATGCGACAAACTAATGAAATCAAGGTATCACTAAAGCGTGAGTATGTCCTGTATTCAAATGCGGTGGCATTCTATAAAAAGGCCTTACAGGAGTTTGAGCAAAAACATCAACTCAGTACCCAGACTTTCCTAAAAAGGTTTGAGGCTGGCCAGTTGGGAGATGAGGCTGATTATTTTGACTGGTACGCCTTTGCAAGACTCCTTGCCCGGTGGCGGAAAACACAATCTGCACTTCGTTCAGCAATCCAGTGATACAAAGATACGTTGAAAATATTGAAAAAACTGTTGCTTCCTCCTCCATCGTCCTGTCCTCAAATGTTCAAAAACATTTTGGCCCTGCCTTAGAAACAGTCTATCTGAAAGGCCATCTCTTAATCATAGATTCTTCAATTTTGGAGATCGTCATATTTGCCACTGAATCCCGAAAGACCTTATCCATTGAAAAATACAGGCTGAACTATATGAGCAGCACTGGGCAAATGCTGTTCCGTTATGACAATGCTCCTCATCATCCTGAAATAGATACCTATCCCCATCACAAACACACATCTGATAAAATAGTACCATCAACCATGCCTTCCCTAAAAGATATTCCGAATGAGATAAGTGCTATTATCTTTGGAAGATAAGCCGGCACGGTGGCTGATCCCTTAAAATTGTTTATTGCCTATTTTCTATTGACAATTTAATGATTTCAATCGATTTTATTTTTGGTTTTCATTTTTCCTTCATAATATTCAACCTTCAATTCTTCATCGTTCCTCGCTTTTCATTTCCCATTCCTAATACAATATTCATTTTTTATCTCTTAGCCCTTTACAATATTCAATTTTCAATAGTCAATTTTCATTTTTAAGCGTCCAGCACCTCCCGCACCTTACGCGCCAAACCTTCCGGTGAAAAAGGCTTTTCGAGAAAATTCAACCCTGGTGCCAAAACCCCATGATGAACTATGGCATTGTCCGTGTATCCCGACATGTAAATTACTTTCATCTGTGGATAGAGTGGTTGCAGCCGTTCTGCTGTTTCCTTACCGCTCATCTTCGGCATCACCACATCTGTTATCATCAGGTCAATCTGACCATCGTGCGCTTCGCTAACCCTTAAGGCATCTTCACCGTTTTCCGCCTCCAGGATACTGTATCCATAACCCTCAAGAATTTTTCGCGTAAGATTTCGAAGCCTGTCATCATCCTCCACAATAAAGACGGTCTCAGAACCGTTAAGATCTCCTACAGGAGTTCGTTCTTTTTCCTCCGGCTCCACACCCTCCTTCACCTTTGGCAGATAGATTTTGAATGTCGTTCCCTGCCCGGGCTCACTGTAAACCCAGATAAAACCATTGTTTTGTTTGGCAATGCCGTACACCGTGGACAGGCCCAATCCCGTGCCTTTGCCTATCCCCTTTGTGGTGAAGAAAGGCTCGAAGATATGTTCCTGAGTTTCTTTGTTCATCCCGATGCCGGTATCGCTTACCGCCAGCATCACATAATGGCCTGGTGTCCCTTCAATACCGTGTTTTCTTAAATAGTTTTTGTCCAGATCCACGTTGGCCGTTTCAACGGTAAGCTTACCACCCGTGGGCATGGCGTCCCTGGCATTGATCGCAAGATTCATGATCACCTGCTCTATCTGTCCGGGGTCCGTCTCCATCTGCCATAATTCAGGCCCTGGAATCGTCAGAAACTCAACATCTTCCCCGATCAGGCGACCAAGCATCTTTTCTATACCTGTTAATAATTCATTGAGATCCAGGATTTTAGGCTGGATAATCTGCTTACGGCTGAAAGCCAGAAGCTGGCGGGTCAAATCGGATGCCCGTCCTCCTGCTATTTTGATCTCCTCTAATTCTTCTCGTAAGGGGCCATCCTTGCCCACTTCCATTAACGCCATATGGGCATTGCCGATGATGGTGGTCAGCAAATTGTTGAAGTCGTGGGCCACGCCGCCAGCCAGGGTACCGATCGCCTCCATCTTCTGAGCCTGGCGGAGCTGATCCTCTATACTCCTTTGGCTGCTAATGTCACGGCTGACTGCAAGCAGGCGTTCGACTCCTCCATCTTTACCGATGATAGGGGTGATGATAACGTCCCACAATTTTTCAGTGCCCTTTTCTGTTGGACAAAAGCCCTG
>JAUWOH010000042.1 GCA_030612225.1 Desulfobacteraceae bacterium | reverse complement strand
CTTTCAGCCTGCGGGTACAGCTCTTATCGACCTGTTGCCCCAAACAATACAAAAAAAGGGCGCCGACAGAATAGACGCATCGAGATCATCCTGGTCCCGATGCAGTAAGACCTTTGAAAATTACCATTTTTCAAAGGTCTCAAAGTGAAAAGCTGACTTTCACCTATGATGGGAGCATTACCGAATTGTTAAAATGGTTCTCACCCATTAAATTGTTTATTTTTGAACGAAAACCTCGCAATCGGGTTTCGGGTATCAGATTTCGGGTGTCAGTAGTAAGAAACTACGCTTTTTCCAAAACGACGCTCGGGAAAAGTAGCCCCTTAAAACGGTTCATTTCGAAGGTTTCAAGTGTCGGGTGTCAGTATTCAGCACCTATGCCCCCTGCCACCTGAAACCTATGTAAACAGCCGACGCTATACTTTGGACCTAGTAATGATCGGCAAAGTTTTGTAGCTGTTGCTCCGCTAAGCGCCTAATTAGCTGACACCTGTCGAAGATCCCGTCTGAAGCGAAGCGGAAGCGGGGAACACTGACACATGAAACCAAAAAGTCTTGGAAAGCTATTAACAAACTGGTAATGCACCCCCTGATGATGCAGGCAGATAAATATTGAATGTACTGCCCTGTCCTTTTTTACTGGACACCTCAATGATTCCTCTGTGGTTTGTTATTATGCTGTAGGTTAAAGCGAGGCCAAGACCTGTGCCTTTTCCGGCTTCTTTTGTTGTAAAAAAGGGTTCGAATATTCTTTTCATTATTTTCTGATCCATGCCGGTACCTGTGTCGGTCACAGAAATGTTTACATAATTTCCACCAGGCACTTTAAACGGCTCACAAAAATCGTCATTTAGCCTGACATTTTCTGTTTGAAGGTCAAGATTGCCACCTTTTGGCATAGCATGCCATGCATTAACATAGAGATTAATAAGAACCTGCTCAATCTGGTTTTTATCAACTTTTACATCCCAGATATCTTTTGCAAGTTTTTTGTGCAGCTTTATCTCTTTCCTGGCGCGAATAAACATTATGGAGCTCGTTTCTATAACATCATTAAGACATGTTGACTTGAGCTTATATTTTGCTTTCCTGGAAAAGCTGAGAAGTTGTTTTGTAAAGTTTCCTGCGCTTGTAATACTGTTTTCAATTTCCGTGATATACTTATATTGAGGTTGATCAGCATTTATGTAAAGTCGCATTATAGAAATACTACCCTGGATACCCATTAGAATATTATTAAAATCATGGGCTATACCGCCGGCTAATGTGCCAATGGCTTCCATTTTCTGGGCATGAATCAGTTGGGCTTCCAGCTGCTTTTTTTCCTGCTCAATACGTAATTGTTTAGTAATATCCAGGATCAGCGCTACTGTTTTAATTTTTCCGTTTGAATCCTCAAAGCGATTAGCTCTGATTTTCACGCATTTTTTTTCACCGTTTTTACAAATAATATCGTATTCATTATAGGAAGCAATTTTCCCATTATGCTGCTGGTCCAGCAAATGGTCCGGAGTCAACATTGCATTTTTGTCAGTCAAATATTTTCTGAAATCACTCCCCTCTATTTTTTTTAGGGAATAACCCAAAATTCTGGGCAGTACACTGTTTGCATATAGTATTTTAAAATTATCATCAATAACCATAATCCCATCGTGGGAGTTCTCCACAACAGATCGATACCGTTCTTCGCTTTCCCGAAGAGCATTTTCCGCTTCAATACGTTTGCTGATATTTCTTGCCACATTCAGGATAACCTTTTTCCCCCTGAATGTAATTGGCCTGGAATTAATTTCAACAGGAATGCAACTTCCATCAGTTCTAAAATGGCAGGTTACAAGTGTTATTTTGTCCTGGCTTGCACTCCTGGGTTTGCTATCAAGCTGTTTGATAATCATTTCAGTGTCTTTTTCAGGGATGATAGCGGAAAGGTGTAGGTTAAAAAACATATCGGGTGTATATCCTAATTGTGAATAAGCCGCTTCATTAGCTTCAAGAATATTCCCTTCTTGATCAAAAATATAAACCGCATCATCTACATTTTCCAAAAGCTCCTTATAACGGGATTGTTCTTCCGCATCTTTCAGATTTGCGAGCATAAAATTAAATGCCTGAGATAATTGGTTGAATTCCCAGTAATTTTTGTCGTCATCTTCAAAAAGCAGTTCTTTATTTCCCTTTGAGATCAAAATAGCCTTTCGCGTCATTTCTCTTAAAGGTTCCACCATTTGTTTGCTTAAAAAAATTGACATTATAAGCGAAACTGCCAGCACAGAAACCGAAAACAATCCCATTAAAAATGTAACTCTTCTTTTTTCGCTTATAAGGCTTTCTTTAGATGATAGAAAAAACAGACTATTAAACCCTTTGATTTCAGATAAAACGACATTGGAGCCTAAAGAAATGAACTCTGATTTTGCAAATGAAGTGTTTAGATCTACCGAATCTAAAGGCAAGGTGTCTTCCGAATTCAGACGGAAAAGGCAACCGGAGTTGACCATGGCGATATGGCCATCCACTGTTTTATGTATTTTTTCTATTAATTTTTTGTCTTGTGTAATATCATAGAGGGCATAGACGGTTCCCATATGTTTTTCCAGGTGCATAACAGGAGCAGAAAGCCACCAGATTAATTGTAGTTTGTTTCCATCTTTTAAAATTTTACCTTCAGGCAACTTAGCAGCAGCGAAATCGATTGTCTTTTTAGATATTCCTGAATATTTATCCGGAAAGAATGTTTTTCCCCCGAACTTTTTCACGAAATAATAAACACCGTCTTGGAACGGATAAAATTGTGTTACCCTTTCCCTTAGCTGCGATTTGGCTCCAAGCATTAACGTAACCCGGATTGTATTGTCAAAGCTGAGGTTTTTTAATATGTCCTTTATACCTGCAATCCGGTTATTTAAAATAATTTCGACTTGCCCTCGTTGAGCGCGCAGTTTTTTATGGAATTCAGATTCTACTCTTGTGCCGAAATATATATGCAGGGCTGCCAGCATAACGACGACAGATACTGTAGCAAGAATAACATAAGTTGCTATCAGGTATGTGGAAAACCGTTTTTGATTTTTATGACTCAACTGTTTTTCCCTGAAAAAAGCGCAAAGCTTGGAGGTAATTTCAAAACGTCTCAGCCCGAAATCTACGCTTATCTGTTCAATATCAAGTCGAAGATCCCGGACTTTGAGCGGGAGAAGGCGATCCGCCTCAGGCGGATTAACCACAGGAATACATGTAGTATTTCGAGGATAGCGCTAAAGCTTCACTGCGTGCCAAAATTTGAGCCTGTTGACAAATCCCGCTCATCGGGGACGCAGAGATTGGACAAAATGGGGCGTTTTGAAATTGGCTCCTTGAATTAATAATTTTTTTATTGTACTGTCTTATTATACAATAAAACAATAAGACTCAATAGAAAATATAGGAAATTGCAAAACACTTCAATTGATTAAAAAAATTGAGTAATTGGTTCGATTAAGTGGAGGACACATAACGTGCAGAATGAAAAGATAAATCGCAAAAGAATTTTAGATTCGATGATGCCGGCCGCAATTTTTATAGCCGCAGCTTACTGGATTCTTGATTCTATCCTGAATATATTCTTTTTCAATAAATATAATATTATTGCTGAACTCATCGGAGCTGATTTATACAACATTTATATTCGAGTTATTGTTTTCTGCCTTTTCATAATTTTTGGTTCCCATGCCCAGGCATCCATAAACAAATTAAGGCAGGCCCAAAAATCTCTGGAGGAAGAAAAGGAACGATACCGCACCTTATTTGAGTATAATCCTATCGAAACAGTCACCGTAGATCATGATGCACGGGTGACCGGGTATAACCTGGCAAAGGCTAATTCCGGTGACAGGATGCCTGAAATTGGGGATATAATGTACAAAGACTATGCCGGAAAACACAATGATAGTATGTACAATGAGTTAATGGAGTGCATCAAGTCTAATATATCCAAAGAGTTCCCGGAACATAAATATAATAGTGATTTTCTTTATATAAGAATAGCGCCTTTTTCAAAGGGTGCAATCATAACAGCCCTTAATATTACAAAGCAAAAGCAGCTTCAAACACAGCTCCAGCAGGCAAAAAAAATGGATGCAATCAGTACTTTAGCAGGCGGAATTGCTCATCAGTTCAATAACATTTTAAGTGGGATAACCGGCAATACAGAACTTCTGCAGATGGAATATGCGGATAATAATAAAATCAAGGAATATAGTGAGCGTTTATTCGCTTTAACCCGCCGCATGACCCGTTTGACCAGTCAGTTGCTGGCCTATGCAAGAGGGGGAAAATACCAGGAAAGACAGTTATCAATAAGCGAGCTTGTAGAAGAAACACTCCCTTTAATCAAGCACAGCATGAACCAATCAGTAAAGGTGGTTATTAATTTAGAAAAGGATATTCCGGTTATTAAAGCTGATGCAACTCAATTACAAATGGTTTTTTTTGCTGTTATGAGCAATGCATCAGAAGCTATAGAAGAATCGGGTTCTATTCGGGTTACAGTTCAAAAGAAAGATGTTGATGACAAATACGCCATGCAGCATCCCGGTCTTAAAGTCGGACAGTATGCCCAGCTTACAGTGGAGGATGACGGTAAAGGTCTTGACAGGGAAACAAAGGAAAGAATTTTTGAACCGTTTTATTCCACAAAGCTTCAGGGACGTGGACTTGGCATGGCTGCATCATATGGCATCATTATTAACCATGGCGGATGGATCGAAATTGATTCCGAACCGGGTAAAGGCGCTGTCGTAAGTATTTACTTGCCTGTTGCTGCTAGCACTGAAGAAGTTGTATTAAAAGAGAAAAAAGAACCAGCTGAAATTGCACAAGGTGAAGGAACAATACTTGTTATTGATGATGATGATGAAGTCCTGGATGTAAGCCGTTTGGCCCTGGAACATCTTGGCTACAATGTTTTAACGGCGAATACCGGTATGGATGCAATCAGCATTGTTGAGACAGTCGGCGAAGATATTGACCTGGCTATCCTTGATATCGGTTTGCCTGATATTATGGGTGACAAGGTGTGTCAGAGGATTCAGGAACTTCAACCTAACATAAAGGTTCTTGTTTCAACCGGATATATGGTTGAAGACATCACTGATGATATGAAAATAAAAGCTCAGGGCTTTATTCAAAAACCGTTTTCAATGTCAAAAATGGCAATAAAGCTAAAAGAGATGCTAGGTGGTAAAAAAGAAAAAGCATTTTAAAGATCACCATTCCATGTGAGGATTCCATTTGATAAACGATAGATTGTAAGAGGCAGATGCTAAAAAAAACTATACTGAAATTAAATTGCATACCTGACGGAAAAAACAATATCAGCACACGATTTGCAATCCTTCATACCGTTATAAAGCTATTATTAATTTTGCCGGGTATCTTAGCTATTGCCGGCTGCTCTTTTATTGTTTCAAAAGCTACCGGCGATCTTGTCAACAATCTATCTGAAGCCATTCTTAATAATAATGACCTGGCAACAGTTGAATCAGGAGGGCCTGCTTACCTTTTAATGGTTGACGGCCTGATACAGGGGGACCCTGAAAATGTTTCATTGCTTTCTTCGGCTGCAAAGTTATATACTGCTTATACGAGTGTTTTTATTAAAGATAAGGTAAGAGCAAAAAAACTGACCGATAAAGCATTAAGCTACGCATTCCGCGCTGTTTGCGAGCACAGGCCTGAGGCCTGTTCAATGCGCAGCAGCAGGTATCAGCCCTTTGTAGATATCATAGCAGGAATGAACCTTAAGGATGTGCCGGTATTATATACTCTTGGAGAATCTTGGGCCGGCTGGATTCAGGCACACAAGGACAGTTTAATTGCTATTGCTGAACTTTCGCGTGTTGAAGCAATTATGAAGCGTGTGGTTGAGTTAGACGAGTTGTTCGAAGATGGCGGTGCTCATTTTTATCTGGGTGTATTTTCAACATTGCTCCCGCCGGCACTTGGAGGTCGTGTTGAGGAAGGACGTAAGCATTTTGAGCAGGCCATCGAAATTTCAGGTGGCAGGAACCTGATGGTGAAGGTAACCTTCGCTAAGCAATACGCCCGCCTGATGTTTGACAGAAAGCTGCATGACAGGCTGTTACATGAAGTCTTAAAAGCCGATCCCAACTTACCAGGCTACGCTCTTATTAATACTTTAGCCCAACAAGAGGCGCAAGACCTCCTTGACAGTGCTGACAATTATTTTTGATTTTAGCCCCCTTCGAAGGGTCTTCATCAAACCACCCGTTTTACAGTTGACAGTTGTTTTTTATGATTTTCCGGCTTATCCGGGTTAGGATAATGATATGTCATGTATGAGAGACCTTTGCAAAATGGCAGTTTTTTTGTATTCTTTTTCCTGCTGTCAAGTCAGGCTCATGCCCTAGTGCTCAAAATTGCCACATTGTCTCCTGATGGATCAAACTGGATGATTCTAATGCGCCAGGGCGCAAAGGAGGTAGCTGAAAAAACAGAAAACCGGGTGCGTTTTAAATTCTACCCAGGCGGTGTTATGGGCGACGATAAAGCAGTCCTGCGAAAGATTCGTATCGGCCAGTTGCATGGAGGAATCCTGACATCCGGGAGTTTATCAAAATATTATCACGATATGCTGGTTTATAACCTGCCCATGGTATTTAAATCGTTTGGTGAAATCGATTACGTTAGAAAACTCATGGACAGGCTCATGATTGACGGACTGGGACAAGGCGGCTTTGTAATATTTGGACTGGCTGAAGGCGGCTTTGCTTATTTGATGTCGACTACGCCTGTGAAAAACAACGATGACGTGCGGAAAAATAAAGTCTGGATACCGGAAAATGATGAATTGGGCCTGGCAACCTTTAAGATAATGGGTTCAACACCGATTCCTCTGCCTCTTGCAGAAGTTCGTACAGCCCTGCAAACAGGATTAATAAATACAGTGATTGCTTCAGCGATTGGGGCTATTGCTTTACAATGGTATACCCAGGTTAACTATATAACGAATACCCCGCTTATGTATATTTGCGGGTTGCTTGCAATAGATAAAAAGGCATTTAAAAAGATTTCCCTGGCTGATCAACAGGTAGTACGCGTTATATTTTAAGCTCACCATGATTATTCTAACAATGTAACCTTTCAGATCTATTTACCAACACTCTTTTTTAACGCTATAAAATTATACCCTTGTGTAAATTTTATCGCAGTATCTTTCTTGACATTTAGCACTATTTTTCCTATAATATTCAGAGACAATTTCAAAACGTCCCCTTTTGCCCGATATCTGCGTCCCCGATGAGCGGGATTTGTCAACAGACTCAAATTTTGGCACACAGTGAAGCTGTAGCGCTATCCTCGAAATACTCGATGTATTCCTGTGGTTAAAATTTTCGTCTTCTCCCGCTCAAAGTCCGGGATCTTCGACTTGATATTGAACAGATAAGCGGAGACTTCGAAATTGAACATTTTGAAACTGCTTCTTTAAAATAATAAAAGGAGAGTGATAATGAAACGATATATTGCCTTTTTAATAGTTCTTACCTTTTTCATATCGATACCGCTTGCAGTAAATGCGGACTTTAAAAGAACAAAAATAGCTGTCCTTGACTTTGACCTCAAAGGTTCCGGATTTGAAACCGAAGATATGGGAGCTATTGTAGCGGAGTGGTTTATTACCGCCTTTGTCAAGGATGGCAGGTTCGATGTTATTGAACGTGGGCTGCTAAAGAAAATTCTCAATGAGCAGAAACTTGGGATGTCCGGAATTCTTGATGAAACTACTGCAACAAAGATAGGCAAACTCCTTGGTGTTAAAATAATTATTTCAGGTTCTGTGCTAAAGCTTCAAAGTATTCTGGAAATCAATGCCAGGATCATTGATGTAGAAACCGCTTCGATTATTGCGGCTGAAAATGTAAAGAGCTCTGCTGCTGCAAGGCTTCAGGACCTGGTTGTACAAATGTCTGCTAAAATAATTAAAAATTTTCCCCTGGAAGGTTATATTGTCAGTAGAAAGACCGGAAAGTGGAGAGTTTCAATCGATCTTGGCAGGATAGCAGGCGTGAAAGAAGGCATGGAGTTTATAGTTTATAAAGAGGGACAAATCATACGACACCCAAAAACCAAAGAAATACTGGATGTCGAAACTATTGAAACAGGCAAAATAATCATAACAAAGGTAAGAGATAAGATTTCAAAGGCTGATATTCTTAAAGAAGTAACACCCGGCGCTATCAAATTCGGTCAGATGGTCAAGAGCCTGGGCCCCTTAACTCCCATACAGCAGGGAGCAACTGTCGATAAAGCCTTGCGGACCGCACGATCAGATCGTCGCTCCCGAAGAAGAGCACCGGCGGCAACTTTCTCTGAAATTATGTCCCTGTTGAAATCATCAAGCCCTAAAGAAAAAATAAAAGGGGCTCAATACACCGTTAAATTTTTCCCGACTAATTCTCAACTTTTACAGGTTGCAGAAGAAGAGCTTTTAAAAGGATATGAGGTAAGAACAAGAGACAGGAACCATGCTGAGGTAATGGCATGGATGTGTAACGTTCTTGGTCGCTCGAAGCAGAGCCAGTATAAAGACACACTGCAAATGGTTTATAAAAATGCCGCCAGCAGAAAAGTGAGAAAATATGCCAAAAAGAACTATAGACTTTTAAGATAGTTTGACCGGCTATATTTTTTTAGGCAATACAATTCGGAGGCATTTATGACTCCTCTCTCGATTTCATTGTTCCTGCTGATACTTACGGGCTAAATCGGCTGCGTCGCGGGCTTGTTTGGCTGATGTTAAAGCTCTCTTGCCATTTTCACTTTGTGTTGCGCCACCAACGCTTTCCCATATTTGGGCAGCCTCTTCAAAAGCAGCAATTGCATTATCCCATTCGCTGTTGCGGGCATAAGTATTCCCTTCAATAAATTTTTCTTGCGCCCGATTGTACTCCTCGTAAAGTTGAAGCTCGGCTGCATATTCTTCACCCACCTCCTGGTATTTATCGGCCATCTCCCTGGAACTATTTGCTTTTTTCTTAGAAGTCCCGGCAATTTTAGGGCAGCGGCAGTTTTCCATATCCGCTGCCTGTTCGTATTTTTCGGCAGCTTCATTAAAAAGCCCAACCGCACGGTCAAAATCTTTTTGTTTTACAGCCTCTACAGCAGAATTATATATATCTTTGGCTTCACTATAAACTTCATCACACTCATCTGCATAGAGAAGCTGGAAAGGAACGAACAGCCCTATCATTACATATGCCAAAATATTCTTTTGAATTTTCATTTGCATCTATTCTCCTTATCGGAGGAACCCTGGGGACATCCTATATTTAAAGTTTTATCAAATAAAATGATATGACAAGTGCGCAGTGCATGTATTTTTAATTTATATTGTACAAATAGCTTATATTATTACATTTGATTAATCCTGTAAACTTTAAATCTGAAGGGCCCTGAAGAGCCACTTACTGGGTTATACTTTTTATTGATTTTCATATGAATATTGCCAAAGTGCTCTATCAAGAACTCTCATATTGACTTTATTCCGTCTGGCAAGTTTTCTGCAGAACAGTACATAATCCCACCAGAAATCAAATGTATATTGTTTTGGCATTTCAGTGCCAACCGACCAAAGCGCCCGAAAATCCAAAATAGGATATTGGTCCTTATGAAACCAGTGCAAGATGACTGACGCCGTGGGCCACCCCACTCCATCTAATAACGTTAATCCCTCGACTCTTGCTCTTTCTATTTTTGTGCTAAATGCAAATCGGGTAATTTCTCTTACGTAATCATCAGAATTATTTTCAACATGATTTGCGCTTCTTGGTGATTTCCATTGGCAGACAATCTTCAGCTCATTTTTTGTAAGTTCCTTTTTCGGTATCTTACTTAAATGCTCCAATGAGACTTCTTTTGGATAACCATATTTATCAGATATTTTCTTAATTCTCTTTTCACTAAATTTTAATTTCATTTAAAACCTTATCAATTCATAATTGACAGCATAATGCCGGGCATCACCTGGACCAAAAGCCGCCAGGCTTTTGGGATCAGAGTGTATGCCATTGTTCTGTCTCTCAACTTTTTATAAAGTCTTAAGGACGTTATCCAGGAGAGTTTTCATCTCTCTTGATTCAATTTTATCAAGATGATCGTCATCAAGGACTTCTTTCGTTTTTAAATAGATATTTTGATATTGTTTTGCAATTTCAACATGATCTTCAAGCCAATAAAGAAGCTCATAAGCCTCTTTATAGTTCACTTCATCATCGGCAAGGATACCCATAACCATTCCCTTGAATTCAGCAATTCTATCCCCAACGGTTTGTAAAGTTTTTCCTTCCCCTTGCTCTCGAAGTTTGAGAAAGATTTTAGCACAAGCTATCGCATCCTCTGTAGCATCATGGTGTTTAAATGCTGGGAGCCCAAAGTGTTTAACCAATGTTTTTAATTTATAGTTTTTTAGATTAGGCAATTGTTCTTTGGCTACTGAACTTGAATCAATATAGTCAAAGCTCAATCTCAAATTAAAGTGGTCTGAAAGTGCATTTAACACCTGTTTGTCAAATAAACTATGCGCTACCAATGAATGATCGAAGATGTCTTGTATTTCTGAAAACAGTTCTCCAAATTCTGGTTTATTATATGTATGTTCTTCTTTGATTCCATGTATTTTGGATTGAAAGGGTGCATGTCCACCAACTGGCTTGATTAAATAACCTTTTGTTTCTACAATTTCACAATTAGAAATCTTCGCGTAGCCAATAGCACAAGCACTGACTCTTTTCGGATTTGCTGTTTCAAAATCAATTGCAATGAACTCTTGCATGATTCCCCCTTTTTTTGACAGAATGCCGCTAATCAGCCGCGCGGCTTTTTGCGTCGGCTGAATTAGCAAGGTTAGATAATTCGATCTTCACCACTGTAACGATATTTTACTGATTTCATATTTAAAAAGGTTTCTCTCCACTCATTCATAT
This sequence comes from Desulfobacteraceae bacterium, assembly GCA_030612225.1. GTDB lineage: Bacteria > Desulfobacterota > Desulfobacteria > Desulfobacterales > JAUWMJ01 > JAUWMJ01. Next base: position 2,775 of record JAUWOH010000042.1, on the reverse strand, counting down.
ATTTTTTGTTGAAGTTGTCCACTTCACCCGGCCTGTAAAAAACAAGGACTATTTTGTAAGTTTTCAAAACAATCGAAATCGTTGAAAAGAGTAGGCTATTTAACCCTTCTAAGAGACGGATAGGCTTGAAGGTTATTTTACCAGACGATATTTTAATATGGTCTTTATACCTGGCAGCATGAGTAACTTCAGAACCCTGTGAATAAAATATGTCATATTCAGCATGGCGCTTTACAAGCTTTGCCATGTGCCGCAAAGAATGAACTTGAAATGGCTTATACCAGGATGGCTCTATTTTTTGCCGATTTTTATTTTTAAGCCGTTCGAGTTTTTCATCAATTTCTTTAAATGAGTCCTGAGCTAATATCCTGTTAACTTCTGCGAGATGTGTTTGGGCCTGATTTTTCATCTCTGGGTTTTTTGCTCCTGGGTCAACATTAAGCTGGTCTCTTACGTGTGAAAAACTTTCGTGCTCTGGAGTTCCTTCTATTGTTCGTTGAGCCCATTTGCGTTCAACTCTCAGATTTGAAACATAGTAATATTTTGCCTTATTATCAGTATTTTCCTTTATCATCCATTCAAGGTAGACAGATGCTTCAAATATTGCTCTTGTCGCTAATTGAGCTGCATGGATATTGGCATTCGATATAAGAATTTCCAATGCGTCAAACATCGATACGATCTGTTTTAATAGAACACCTATGATTATTACTGAAGACAACCCTCGGTTACTAGAAATATAGGTGCGCGGGATCAAATTCGTGCCGTAATTTATCAAGTCTTTTAATAAATTAAGCTCGTCAGAAAAATTATTCCTCACGTCGCTTGTATGTTTCTCCCTATCAAGAATTTCTTTATATTCAGTTTCATGCATTATTTTATTCAAATATCTAACGTGGCGAAGCATTCGCCACGTTAAGCTGATCGCGAGCACCGCGAGCGGTCAGCTTAACGTCATTTATCAGCAGTGGCGCCAATGGACTTGCCGCGTAAGCGCCGCCGACGTTCTCGCCATCTGCTGAATACAATTGTTCGGCGATTTTTGCCGATTAAATCATTGATATAAAATATAAAAATAGTTCTGTTACCTTTTGCTCTGTTGAATATTATAAGGGTGCTACTTCGTTCGCTCGATATTCAGCTTGATTTTAAAGTGGTTGTCGCAAGGATCGCCTTTACGCCGCCCCGCAGGGGTACCCTCATGACCATTGCATGAAATGTCAAATTCCCCGTTTGAATGTGAGAGCACAAAGCTTTGGAGGTCTATTCCGCCTTGCTGACATCTCGGATTTGTGCACTGTACATGTTTTGGAAGCGTTGACTTTGTATATCGGCTAACGCGCTGCCATTGATGTTGACAATAATACCCATACGGATCCTGCTCAATTGTGATATCGATTTCCTCAATTCCCGGAAAGGCATCGTTTACGTTGGTTGTAGTGCCAAGGAATGGTTTAGGTGTATGTTTGGGCATTGGTATTCCTCATATATTTAGGATAAATTCTGCAAATCTGTCCCGCCGAACAGTGTGGATAAATGTAAAAATTTTCCATGATATAGGACTATATATCTGGAAAATATTTCCACGTATCCGTATATTAAGTTCAACTACGGTAAATAGTTATCCTGAACTCTTTAACTGTTTTATATTATTAATATTTTCTATTTAATAATATAATGAAGATATGGAAAGCAAGATAAAATTTAAACCGAATCCGGAATATCGTTTAATGGATTAAATCCGTAAAGTTTTACAATATTACCACTATTCGTACAGGCCCAAACAGTCTTACTCTTGCTGGATATTGCAGTATATAAAATTGGCGGTCTCGTACATCCCGCCTGGCGGGACTGCGTTGAGCCCTTTCGGGGCATTATGTTTATAAGTTACTGCTAAGCCAGATATCATGGTACAAGTACCCTATCAACTTATAATGTACCCAGAAGCCTGCTACATCCCAAAAGCCTGTGTGCAAGGGGGAGAGAAAGACTACCCCTTGCCCGATTCTACCTTTCTCTTCCTTCTCGAACAATATCCACTATTTCTTGCGTCGTAATACGCGCTTTAATTGATGGGACGTCTAAAGGTGAAGAAGCGATCTTTTCCGGAACTACCGCGAAAGTTCGCCCGTCTTTTCTTCGAATTAGTACCTTTCCAGTATTTTCAGCCTGTTCAAGAACTATAGCGAGTTTTTGACGGGCTTCTGAATATGTATAAACTTGCATTTTAGACCTCCATAGTTTCGACGTTAAGATTTTGAGCAGCTGCCTTTAGTTTTCGATCCAACGTCAATAGCGGTGCTTTTTGTCTAATAGCACAATCCAGGAAATAGGCATCATATGCATACATGTTGGCTTGTTTGGATATTTTTAAGGCATTAACAAAGTCTGGTTTGATATACCGGAGAGGGATACTATCGAAAATTACAAGGCCCTTATGGGCTTCATCAAGTGTCAACTTGTTCTGTTTAAACATAGCAGAGAAGGCATTGCCGATTTCCCATGGAATAGAACCAGGTCCAATGAGTGTATTTCCAATAGTAAATTCAACAATCCTGTTGCGTTCAGGTTCACCAACAATAACTGCAATCAATGCAGATGTATCAATTACAACATCCATGTTTATCTCCGGAATATGTATTTATGACAATTGTACAATAGCTAATTTATTTGTCAAGTGCCAAGAGGAAAATCATTCAGCTTGACACAAAAAGAGCCTTTAGTTAGATTATCTCACCTTGAAGCTTTAAATGGGGTTTTGGCTATATGCCCTGT
>JAUWOH010000446.1 GCA_030612225.1 Desulfobacteraceae bacterium | reverse complement strand
TTCTTGAGTTTAATGAAACGAACCAGACGATTACTGTTGAACCGGGTATGATGGGACCGGATTATGAAAAGACACTCATTAATGCGCCGAATCTTTTTAATGCGAAAAGAAAATATACAGGCGGTCATTTTCCCAAGTCTTTTGAATATTCTTCTGTCGGAGGCTGGATAGTAACCCTTGGTTCAGGACAGGAATCTTCATATTACGGGGATATGTATGACATTGTGCTGAGCCAGGAATATGTGACACCTGCAGGAACGTTAAAAACTCTTGATTATCCGGGAACCGCCACAGGGCCAAAAGTAAATGACATCATGAAAGGGAGTGAGGGATCATACGGTATTCTTGTCAGTGCAACCTGTAAAATCTTCAGGTACATGCCTGAGAACAAAAGAAAGTTTGGTTTTATATTTCCATCCTGGGAGAAAACAATCGATGCTGCACGGGAAATTTCCCAGGCAGAGTTCGGAATGCCGGCAGCTTTCAGGATTTCCGATCCTGAAGAGACGAATGTTGCGCTGAAGCTTTATGGTGTAGAAGGGACTGTTATCGACAAAGTTATGAATTTTCGTGGTTTCAAACCCGGCAGGCGCTGTCTTTTTATGGGGCTTGCCCAGGGCGAAAAAGGATTTACAGGGAACCTGAAGAAAAAAGTTAAGAAAATCTGCAAAACCAGCGGAGCCATGTATATCACCGGATACCCTGCAAAAAAATGGGAACACGGAAGATACACGGATCCTTATATGAGAGAAGATCTGAATGATTTCGGCATCATGATAGATACCCTGGAATCGGCTGTGACATGGGATAACCTTCATAATCTGTATCAGGGCGTAAGGGCTTTTATAAAGAAACGTCCCAATACGATATGCATGACCCACGGGTCTCATTTTTATCCCCAGGGGACGAATCTTTATTTCATATTCATCGCAAAAATGGATAATATCAAAGAATATAAAGAATTTCATAAAGGTATTATTGAACAGATAATAAAACATGGCGGGTCATTAAGCCATCACCACGGAGTAGGCAGGATGTTTGCTCCATGGATGGAAAAGCATCTGGGAAAGGTCCAGATGGATGTTTTGCGCTGCCTTAAAAAACACTTTGATCCCAATAACATAATGAATCCTGGTGGGACTTTGGGTCTGGACATATGAGGCAGTTAAAAGTAAGAAAATCTTTCAACCGCCTTTTGTTTATCATTTGCTATGCATTTCCAGCACGAAGGATTTGATTTAAAATCGTATTATCTCAATGAGATCAAAAAAGTTGTAAAATTAGTCCAACTGTGTTAATTTTATTTAATTTGAAATAGTAATAAACCAATAAGGAAAAGCAATGGAAAAGTTTGTTAATATTCACGTAAAAAAATTGCCGGAGGGAGTTTACCTGGCCACTTCAGATGATGTACCAGGAATGGTGGCCCAAGGACGAACAGTTGCAGAAGCATTAGAAATCGCTCGTGATGTAACTCGCAAGCTCTTGGAAGCAAAGGCAGAAAGGTCTGGGTCTGATAGCATCGATTTACCTTTAGTCGGTGATTCGTTTAATTATCCGCTGATTGTAAATGCATAAAATGGGCAGATTATCCGGTTTTAGATACAGAAAAATCGTAAAACGTCTCAAGGCATTTGGTTTTGCATTTGACCGCCAGGCAGCCGGAAGTCATTAGATCTGGTATAATGAACAAAACGATAGATACACCACTATTCCCAACCATCCCGGTGATATGCCGGAAGGTACTCTAAGGGCGATCCTTAAAGAGGCCGGTATTAACTCCAATAATTTCTTAAAAAAGAAATAAGGTAGCAGCTTATCATCTCAATGTCTTACGCCATGCTACCATCCCGAACAAGGAAAAGGCCGTTGAAGAATTCACCCCTCAACTGCCCTTACCTTTGCCCTTTATAAAAATCAGTGTCTTTTATTCACTGTCCAAGACACGACCATTATGTTGTGATGGTCATTGTTTCGCTCAATCTTAAAAAATGGACGTGCTTCAAATTTTGAGTTTCTGTACGAAAACAGAGGTTTTCGATCAAGTCTATATAGTTTGTTATTTTATGATTTATATATTTATATTGACAAAAAACAAACTATATGGTATTTTTTATCCATCTTATGGAAACCAAACTTGAATTTATCGGTAGAAATATACGGTATTTAAGACGTGAACGAGGCTGGACTCTTGCCGGGCTCGCATCCAGGGCAAAGATGAGCGAAGTGCCTTTAGGCAGAATAGAAAGAAGCGTTAATGCCCCGTCTGCAGCCGCCATTTACAACCTGTCAAAGGCCCTCCATGTTTCCGTGGATATTCTTTTTGCCGAGGGACATGAATCCCTTCGTCGGCATCGGTTCGAGGATGAGAAAGAACCTTTCCTTATTTCCACAGACATGGAAGATATTTTCTCTCCGAAGCTCAGATACATGGCAAAGGACATTATCGAGGGATTTTGTGCTTTGGAAGATATTTGTGCCGCACAAAAACGTGCAAAGATACCTCTTTTTATCCCCTTTGACACAAACGAGCACGGAATGGAAATCCTTTCACTTACTGTCCGCAGGTACATGGGGATTGAGTACGGAATTGTCTTTGACTATTTCGAGCTGTTTGAAAGCCAGGGATTCCGCGTTATTGCCGTTCCCATGCCTAAAGCCATAGACAGTTTTTCTTATTACGACCCTGTCAATCAGAATGCATTCTTTTTTCTTAATACTAAAAAAAATCCTGAAAGGCAGCTTTTCCGTCTGGCTTATGAGCTCGGCAGTGTCATGATT
>JAUWOH010000407.1 GCA_030612225.1 Desulfobacteraceae bacterium | reverse complement strand
GTCCTGGTTCCGGTGCCTTCCTTTAATGTTATCAGTATTATTCCAAAATCAGACAGCGAAGAAACTATGTTTCTAAAAACATCCGAAAACCGGTCGTAGGGGATATGAACCATAGCCCCGATAAGCATTATGGCGTCAGCGTAAATTACAGAAAAATCGTATGTCTCAAAATCTCCTTCAATAACCTTGCACCCAACATTCTCCATGGCAATTTCTACAAGACCGGAAGAGCGATCAAAACCGATCACATCAAATCCCTTCTTTTTCATCCACAGCAAATCCCTGCCGGACCCGCAGCCAACATCAAATACGATAGCACCGGCGGTCAGTCTTTCCACAAAAGGCGCCAGAAAATCTGACGGGTCGATTGTAAAGGTCTTTTCATGGTATGATTTATGTTTCTTCTGGTAGTAATCCTGCATAATAAAGCTGTTGAGACTGTCAGCTATAGACATTTCCGACTTGTCCTGATTATGATTTTGTATTTTTTTTTAATTCCTCCATAAGGGGGCCGTCTTTTCTCCATACCCAGCATGTATCAATAAGGTAATTGTTTAAAATTTCGGGAGAAATCTCATTGTCCCCTTTTTCTTTATTTCGATAAACCCAATAGCCCTGGATAATTGCAGGCGCCATAGCAAGAACAAGCGTTGTCAGGTGCAGACAACCATTAATACCACCCAAAGCTTTTTTGACTTTCGATGTAAAACCTGGTGCAATGCACATGTCTTTCAGCTTTTGAAGACTGTTAGACGTCTGAACGCAATCTTTATGTGGAGTTCCGGGCATTTCCACCTTTATTTCTTTAATAGTTAGAGATAAAGGCTCAATCAGCATCTGTATGATCATATTATGTACTGTCTGAGGTGGATGCTTTTTTCCGGAATTTTGATAAAAAGGAATCAAACGATCCTCTTTTAATATTCCCTCAACAATTATGTTTTCACCGCCTGATTCATATGTGCAAATTTCAATATTTCTGGTGTGAATTTTTCTACCCTTGCTGCTGTTTAATAAGCTCATTTTCCCCTCCGCCAATTTGCTTTTCAATCCATCCCATTATCAGGTTAATAAGAAACCCGATCTCATTATCACTTAACGCCCTACCCTTTTGTATTGTGTGCCACTTCTGCAGGCAACTACGGCAGCATGTTGCTGTTGCATGCTGGGCAATAAAAACAGGATGCCCTTTCATGGGTGTCTGTTTGCCATCATTATTCGGAAACTTAGGCGCAATTCTGGAATTTATAAAATTAAATGCATGATCCTTGATGGTTTCAATACCTTTATCCTGAATATATTGTCGATCCCTGTCGGTAAGCTTGAATTTTGATCTAAAAGATGAACTCTTCAGCAATTCAAGCGCACTGTCAACCTTTTTAGGCAAACAAAATTTATGCGCTGAATCTTTCAAGCGGAAAGACCTATTATTGTAACTTCTATTGACCTGGTCCTGGGGCCGTTGTCAAGGTTGATCGCCACAACCTGCTGCCATGTCCCCAGTTTCAATTTGCCGCTTCGAACCGGCAGTGCAATGGAGGGACCTATCAGCGCTGCCTGGACATGGCTGTGCCCGTTACCGTCATGCCAGGCTTTTTCATGTTCATATTCAAGGGCGGGCGGGGCAAGCCTGTTTATGGCCATTTTCAGATCTTCAACAACGCCGGGCTCAAATTCAATGGTTGTAAGGGACCCGGTTGACCCCACCATGGTGGCATTAAGATTTCCGTTTTCAATTTGCGACTCTTTTATAAGGCTATGTATTTCCGACGTAATATCACGAATATCCGGCCCGGTTTTTAGCCCGACTTTAATCGATTTAATAAATACTGACACTTGTTTCATATCTTGAATCTTTTCCCCTGTGATTTCTATTAACCAATAATGACAAAACAATGCGTTCAAACTAATCAAAGTCATTAACATTCCACAATTCTGCCTTTAGATGTTCATACACGTTGAACACAATCGGGCAGACGGAACTGTTCTGTATCACGCCTATTAGTCGAAAAACAAAATCATTTTTGTGCAGATGAGGATAGGACCTGCAAACTTTTGGACGATAATTATAATGGGAACATAAGTTGTTGTTTAAAAAAGGGCATGGTTTTTCTTTAAATATAAATTCGCCGGCCTCCCCACCTTTAGCCAGATATCGCTTTCTAAACTGCTCAGCGGAAATTTCAATGCCTTTTGATAATTTTTTAATGTCCTCTTTATACAAGCCTATCTGTATTTCCCTGCAGCAATTTGCACATTTTGTACAATCTATTTGGGACGAAATTTGCTTATACAACCTGTGCACAATCCGATCCATTTTCTTCAAAGGCATATCGAATCCTTTCAAGAAAGCTCGAAACCCCCAGTTTTCATCCTCTTTTTTTTCCGATAAACGCTTTATCCTGCTTATATCGGTTTCCATTTTATCTCCTGTATCCTACAGAGTTTAATGAATTTAAAAAACTATTTAAAATTAGCTGCTAAGGGTTCGCGCAAAATTAAATTAACATTTTAGGCGCATGGATTTAGGTCAGATTTGTTCGATCCGAGGCTGCAGGTAAGCGAAAACTCCGAAACCACAGGAATAGCGAGCTATTTCGAGGATTTTGGAGTTGAGGATCGGACAAAGATGGCCTGAATCCGGGATGTGCCGCGAAGCAAATGCCCTTGGGGTGCATAAAATGTGAAGATATTTTTTCGCGAGCCCTTAGTCAAGCACTTTTACCTGTCAATTTAACGATCACAAACTACTAAATAATGTTCTTTTAAAAATAGATAAAGAAGAGTATATTGATATTTAATATTACCAATTAAATCAAAAGCTGATTAACTCGTAAAAAATCCGATTTAGGCGGTTTCGTAAAAAGCTGATCTAACCATTAAACAAAATAAAAAGACAGCTCTATATTTATGGAATTAACGCGACGAGATTTCATAACAAGCTCGATTGTCCTTGCCGGCTCATTTCTCGTCCCCAATAGATTTCTTTACGCTGCAAAAGAAACAGGGGAACGATGGTATCCCGCTTACGGTAAACTGGAGCAAAAAGGTAAATTCGCTCAACGGATTGAACAAGCTTACTCTATCTTCGAGCGGTGCGAACTTTGCCCCCGGCAGTGTGGAGTTAATCGTCAAAAGGGCGAACGGGGGTTCTGCCAGGCACCTGCCAAACTCGTGGTCTATTCTGCCAACCCCCATTTTGGGGAGGAGATATCGCTGGTTGGGAAGAACGG
>JAUWOH010000173.1 GCA_030612225.1 Desulfobacteraceae bacterium | reverse complement strand
AAAATTATAACCCGTTTTGCAGCGGCTCACCAGCTTATGATGGTTGCAAAAGAGTGTGAAAACCTGCATGGGCACAACTGGAAGATTGAGGTCTGCTTTTCCGGGGAAGCTTTAAATAATGCGGGCGTTCTGATGGATTTTGGTCAACTTAAAAAGAATTTGTCAGAAATCATAGAAAAGCTTGATCATAAATTTCTTAATGAACTTGAGTACTTTAACGAAAGTTTTCCTCCGTCTTCAGAAAATATTGCTTATTATATAGCAAATGAACTCCAGGCATCCATCAATGATCCTTTAGTTAAAGTCAGCAGTGTAACAGCCTGGGAATCAGAAAACGCCTGTGCAACATATAAGCTGCCTGCCTGAAATTATGGATTGAAATCCATCAACCACATACTGTGAGCTATCAGCTATGAGCTATGAGCTCATTTCATTATACTTCATCAATTCATCTCTTGATATGATTGCCGACACATCCGGGACATGTTTGCGGATATTCTCAAGACCGCCTTCCTGACGATCAACCAGTATTACCGCTTTAACAACATCCACACCTTCCGAGCGGGCCCTTTCTATTGCCTTAATCGTTGAACCGCCGGTTGTCGCAACATCATCTATGATAACAACTCGATCTCCCGGCTTGATATCCCCTTCTATCCATTTAACAATTCCGTGGTCTTTTTGGGCCTTTCTTATTGAAAATGCATTGATCGGCTTGCCCTTTAATTCAGATGCGAAGGCCGTTGCAACAGCTATGGGATCAGCACCAAAGGTAAGTCCCCCGATTCCAACAACACCCGGATCATTTATTGCTTCAAACATAAGATGGCCGACCAAAAACATGCCCCGTGCACTTAAAGTAGTCGGCTTGCAATTCACATAAAACCGGCTCATTCTGCCTGAAACGAGTTTAAAGGCAGGTTTTTCACTGTATTTAAAAGATTTTTGATAAATAAGCTTAATGAGTTCTTCTTTCATCTTTGTATTACCCTAATTGGACATTTTTCAAAGGTCTCATGATAATCTTGTCAAATAACAAGAAAATGTTGATTTAAAAGCGCTTATAAGATATAAAAGCCTCCACCGAATTGGAAGAAGCCGGTTTAACGGGATCCAGTGGAGGCTCTGAGTAAGGAAAACTCGGGAAAGCACTCCTTGAACTCGACAAAATTAATAGCAATTAAATTTATGTAGGTCAATTTAAAAGACGCTTTCAGGATTAAAATGCAATTAAATAAACTAGTCAAAGCTTTTCATTTATTTTTATTTTTTTGTTTGATTTCAGAAAATTTACTGATTACTTCAGGATATGCCACAGATAATAAAAAGCCGGAGACCCTTAGCCTTAGCCAGGCCGTTGAAATAGCCTTAACAGCTAATCTTTCTCTTAAAAAATCAAAGGATGAAATAGATAGCGCCCGCGCAATAAAAAATATTCAAAGAGCAAACTTCCTGCCTACTTTTAATGCACGATATAAATTTACACGATATGATGAAGAACTGACGCAAATCGGTGTAAGCGGAATAATAAGTGTTATAACGCCACTTGAAGAGTCCTTATTTGTAGCATCATTCTCCCAGCCCATATTCCAGAGATTTTCCATTATTAATCAATATCAGCTTGCAAGCCTCGGCGTGGATTTTAGGAAGCTCAGCGCAAAGCTTACTCGGCTGGAGGTAATATTTCTAGCAAAAAAAGCTTTTTTTTCATTGCTGAAAGTCCAAAAATTGCTTGCAGTCGCCAGGCAGGCAGTTACCCTCCTTGCCGCACACCAGGAGACGGCAAAAAATTTCTATGATGTCGGCATGACCCCTTTAAACGACTGGCTGAAATCACAAGTTGAACTGGCAAATGCAAAACAGGACCTTATTGTTGCGCAAAATAATCTTGAAATAGCCAAATCCGAATTGAACATCATACTCCGCAGACCGGTTAACACCGCTGTAGAACCTGTTAACATTTTAACATTTTTACCACTCGAAAACGATCTTGATTACTATCTTAATATTGTGGAGGAAAACCGCCTGGAAATCAAAATGGCTGATGTAGAGGTTGAAATAGCTGAAAGGGAAGTAAAAATAGCAAAAAAAGATTATTTCCCTTCAATAAATTTAGAAGGCAGCTATTATAAACTCGGAGCTGACTGGGATTTAGACACCGGCGATAGCGTAAGTGATCCGGACGGCTGGAGTGTTTCAGCCATTGCATCGTGGAATTTCTGGGAATGGGGCAGAACTTGCTATGGAGTCAAGGAAAAAAAGAGTCGTCTTTCTCAGGCAAAGCATAATAGAGAAGAAATTTACGACAATGTCTGCCTTGAAATAAAAAAGGGTTATCTGAAAACCAGGGAATCTGAAAAAAATATTAAAACGGTAAGAAAAGCCATCGAGCAGGCAAAAGAAAATTTAAGGATAAGCGAGGAGCAATACAAGCATCAGGTAGCCACTTCGACTGATGTCCTGGATGCACAAACACTCCTTTCCAAAACAATGACAAATTATTATAATGCATTATACGACTTTAAAATAGCTAAAGCATTTTTACACAAAGCGATAAGTCTGGAAGTTATGGAATGATCGGAGAAAAAGAAAAAAACGCAATAATTCGCCTGTTCCATGTTTATAGACACTACGGATCCAAAAACGCCTTGATTGATATTACCCTTGACGTTTTTAAAAATGAATTTCTTTTTATTAGTGGTCCCAGTGGAGCAGGCAAAACCACCCTTTTAAAGTTGCTCTATCTTGGAGAACCCGTGTCAGACGGACAGATATTGATAGACGGAATGAACCTGTCGAGAATTTCCCGCAATCGAATTCCTTATCTTAGACGAAATTTTGGGATAGTGTTCCAGGATTATAAACTTATCAAAACCAAAACCGTATATGAAAATGTTGCGATTGTCCTTGAAGCTTCTGGTGTTAAGAGGAGAATGGTTCAGAAAAAAGTAAACCATGTGTTAAGAACAGTAGGAATGGAGCAAAGGCACAGTGCTTTTCCTCCTAGCCTTTCTGGCGGAGAGCAACAAAGGGTAGCCATTGCAAGGGCCATTGTCGGAGATCCTAAGATAATTCTTGCTGATGAGCCGACAGGCAGTCTGGACTCAGAATCAGCAAGTTTCATTTTTAACCTTCTTAAAGGAGTCCATACCCGTGGTGCAACAGTTATTATTGCAACTCACGATAAGGAACTTATAAAGAAAACAGGCGGTCGGGTTGTATATCTTAGTTCGGGCCGGCTTGAGACATCACCTTATGTATAAAGAACATGGATTGAATAAATGATTAGGCTTTTTTATAAACGGGCAATACAGGATATCCGGGAAAACAGATTTTTGAATACAGTAACTATTATAACAATAGCTCTGTCAATTCTTATTGTCAGTGTTTTTGCTCTATTTTTCATTAATACAAACGATCTTATCAACCATTGGAAAAAGGGCATAAGGGTTGTGGTGTATCTTAAAACAAATACTTCTGAAGCCATGATTCCGGATATAAAGAAAAAATTTGAAGAGATGTATGGGGTTTCGGAAGCCGTGTTTATTTCTAAAGAAGAGGCTTTGGAGCAGCTAAAACGACAAATTAAATCACAAATTTCACTTCTTGAGGATCTAAAAGAAAACCCGCTTCCCGATGCTTTTGAAGTCCGCATGATCCCTTCATCGCAAAGCTGGGAAAAAGTTGAGACTCTGTCAGATAAAATTGAATCGCTTCCATATGTGGACGATGTGGAGTACGGTGAGAAATGGCTTGGACGATTTACAAATATTGTCAACTTGTTCAGATTAACAGGATATGGAGTTGGCGGTCTTTTTTTTATGGCAGCCGTATTTATCGTTGCCAATACAATTCGCCTTGTGCTTTACTCACGGCGAGAAGAGATTGAGATAATGCGCCTTATCGGCGCTGCCGACAGTTTTATTAAATTCCCATTTTACATTCAAAGTCTTATCCAGAGTACACTCGGGGGCATTCTTGGGCTTGGCATCCTGTTTATTGCTTTTACTATAATTGCTTCAAATGTTGAGCATGGATTCCTTCCGGGTTCTTTTCAAATAAGATTTCTTCCTCCGGCAGTCTTTTTTTCAATAGTAATTAGCAGCATGTTGGTAGGATGGTTAGGATGCTATCTTTCTTTGAAACAATTTTTAAGAATATGACTCAAGTAAAGAATCCACACTAAAGGACGTGGCATCGATTTACCCCTCGAATGGCTGTCGGATATACCATGTTGAAAGTGACTAAAATGACTAAAGTGAACTAAAGTGTCTAAAGTTAAGGAATTCTGTCTATTGTATTTTTATAAAAAAGATGGCTTGCCGGGGCGTCTTGTCAGGGCGTAGCTGGAAGCGTAGCCTGAAGCCAATCATCCTTCGTCTATGTCTATGCCATGACCAGAGGCAAAGCATGGATGTATACAAACCGATAGAAACGCTATCAGATATGGTTTGGCACGACTTTGATAAGGCGATAGTAATTAATTAGTTTTTTAAAAAGATTTACCACGGAGTTTCACGGAGAGACACTGAATTTTATTTTTTAATATCTGTGAAATTTCCGTGCAAATCCGTGGTAAAAATATAATGCACAAAATAAATAAAAAATTATACGTTATCTTTTCAGTTATTATACCTCTTGTTTTGCTTTTATTTTTGCTTCCTGTTGCTTTTGGTTTGGAGGAGAAAGAAATTGATCGGCTTAAAAAAAAGGCAAAAGTTGTTGAAAAAAAAATAGGTGAAAGCGAAGCCGAGGTTTTAAAATTCTCCAGAAAGGAAAGCACAATAATTCATACCGTAGACAAGATTGATTTTTCTTTAAACAAAGCCAGACGGCAAATTTCCGTCAACAAAGCCGAACTTTCGACTCTTAAAAAAAAGATTTCAAAGACCACAAATGAATACAAGAAACTAACAAAAAAAATAGAATCGACTGAAGACTATGCTGCTATGCGACTTGTTGCGCTTTATAAAATTAACCAAATTGGGCAATTGCATCTTCTTGTCACGGCTGAGTCTATGCACGAACTGTTTCAAAGAAAAATGGCTTTAGAGCGGATACTTAAACATGACGAAGAAATAAGAAACACTTTCATTGAAGATAAACTCCGTCTTAAAAAAGTGTTGAACCGTTTGAATCAGCAACAGATGAAAAAAGTTTCTCTTGAAGCACGTATTAATAAGCAAATCGGAACTATGTCTCAAAAAAGGAAAAATCGCAAAAAACTTCTTAAGGAAATACGTTCAAAGAAGTCTTATGAACTTGCAGCCCTTGATTCTTATAAAAAAACTGCAAAAGCTCTGGATCAAACAATCGAATCGTTAAGCATGAATTTGAAGCAGGATAATCAAGATAAAAAATCTTCATTTTCGGCTTTTAAAGGGTTGCTTAAAATGCCTGTCAGGGGTAAAATAGTACGTTTTTTTGGTACGTATAAAAATAATAAATTTAACATAGTTAATTTTTGCAGCGGTATAGATATCAGAGCAAAAAGGGGTGAGCCGGTTGCTGCCGTAAGTGATGGAAAAATAATTTATTCCAGCTGGTTTAAAGGTTACGGAAATATGATAATCATAGATCATGGTAGCAGTTACTATACCTTATATGCACATCTCGAAGAAGTCCTCATTGCAAAAGGAGCCGAAATAGAGACCGGTGAGGTTATTGCGACCGTTGGTGATACAGGTTCGCTGACAGGCCCTAATTTACATTTTGAAGTACGCCATCACGGGAAACCTATAGACCCGCTTGAATGGTTAAAAGCCGGGTAAGCGTTCACAAGCACAGCATATGCACACCTACAAAATCAAGATTGTGCGACCTTTTTGTTCGAATGGGCGTGAACCAGGTTAGAAGGAGGTTAATATAATGATTATAGAGAAAAAAAAGCACATAAGGCTGTGGCTGGCCGTAGCAATTACCGTTATTTTCCTTACAATGGGGACAGGTTTTTACGGTAATCTTGAGGCAAAGAGTGAAGAGACTTACAAAAGCCTTAAGGTTTTTTCTGACGTGCTTGAAATAATAGAGAAAAACTATGTTGATGAAGTCGATTCAAAGGAACTTATTCAAAAGGCGATTCAGGGAATGGTTCACAGTCTCGATCCTCATTCTTCGCTGCTGCCACCCGAGGCTTTCGAAGATCTGAGTATTGATACAAAGGGCGAATTTACTGGAATCGGCATTCATATAACAATGCGGGACAAATTTGTTACAGTAATTTCGCCTATAGAAGGAACGCCTGCTTATAAGGCCGGAATAAAAGCCCATGATAAAATTGTCAAAGTGGATGGCGAGCCGACCAATGACTTGCGCGAAGCTGTAAAAATGATGAGAGGCCCGAAAGGCACTACCGTTGTTGTAACCATTCTGCGAAAAGGGGCGACCGGGCCGATTGATTTTACACTTATTCGTGATGTCATACCTATAAGGAGCATACGATCAACCATTTTAAAACCAGGATACGGATATATTCGGATTTCCAATTTCAACAGAAGCACAACCGACGATCTTAAAAAGGCGCTCGCCAAACTCGAATCGAGCGATGTTTCTTTAAAAGGACTTGTTCTTGACTTTCGTAACAATGGGGGTGGGCTTTTAGATCAGTC
>JAUWOH010000347.1 GCA_030612225.1 Desulfobacteraceae bacterium | reverse complement strand
GAGTTCTGAGGAACGCAATACAGCAGTAGAGCGTAGGAAACTTCACACCGTAAAATAATGATCATCAAATGAGGCATTCCTCTGTAATATTAACAGATTATAATAAACGAAAGGAGGACACTATGCAAGCAATGAACTGTTGTAAAACCATGGAAGCGGAACTTACCGCATGGAAGGCCAATGTTTATGATATTGTCCGCAATATTGAAAAGCTGCCCGGTGGAGAAAAGGAAAAAATTCTTCCCAACATCGAAGATTTCCATATTCTCATAGCAGAAATGGACGACAGGATCGACCAGATCCGAGAGAACTGCACACCCGAAACAGGCATAGCCGATATTCGGACCGAACGGGAAGCGTTTGATGTTAACCTTTCTAAACTTCGAGTAAGCGCTGATGAAGCAATGCAGGTCTTGGGAGCTGGGAACTTCGGTGGATAGGCGCTTATAAATTAGTATCTATTAATGTCTTCACAAAGCCCTACGGCACGAATTGAACACTTCTGTTCGACCTGCGGGCTTTGTGAAATAAAAATTGCTCAATTTAGCTTAAATAAAGGGTAAAGCAAGTGGAACAAAAAAAATCATTTAGCCGGCAACAGTTTAAAAACACAATCCAAACGGGTGTAACCCTGGTAGACTTCAACGCTCCATGGTGTGCGCCTTGCAGGGCTCAAAAACCTATAGTCGATCAGTTGGCAAAGCTCTATGATGGAAAAGCTTCAATCATAGAAATGAACGTCGATGGAAATCAGAAATCGGCTATGGAGTTGGGAATCACGAGTATCCCGACATTGATCATTTATAAAAACGGTGTAGAATTTGAACGCTTCATTGGTCTTCAAAATACTGAAGTCCTCTCCGATGCAATCAACAAAGCCTTAGCTTAGGGTTCATACAAAAAAGGAGGAATTTCATGGACAGAATGTTTAGCGGATTTACCCTTGGCAATTTAAAACTCAATAACCGATTCGTCTTTCCACCAATAAAAACCGCCTATGGCAACCCTCAGGGTGTTGTGACTGATCGCCAGCTAACCTTTTATAAACAGATTGCAAGCAATGGACCTGGTTTTTTGATCCTTGAGCCAGCCTCGGTAACACCTGAAGGCAGGGAGCATCCAAAACAGCTTTGCATCCACCTTAAGGAAAGCGCATCGGAACTTAAAAAGATAGTGGATGTTATCCACACGGGAAATCGCCTTGCATGTCTTCATTTAAATCACGCCGGAGCGGCCGCCAATCCTAAGGCAACCGGAACTAAACCCAAAGCGCCTTCGGCCATTACGTGCCCCACATCCGGTCAGACCTCGGAGCCTTTGACCGAAGAAGAAATCGAAACGATCATTGCAGGATACAAATCCGCAGCCGAAAAAGCAAAAGAGGCGAGCTTTGACATTATAGAAATTCAGGCCGGTCACGGCTACCTCATCTCTCAATTTCTCAATAAAAAAATAAATAAAAGAATAGATAAGTGCGGCGAAGATCGGCTGCTCTTTGCAAGAGAAGCTCTTGCGGCTGTTAAAGAAGGAGCGCCTGAAATGCCGCTTATATTACGAATTTCAGGCAGCGAGATGTCACCTGAATACGGCATTGATTTAGAAGATCTAAACCCTCTTCTTTCTCTGGCCGAAAAAGAAGGAATCAGCGCAATACATGTTGGCATGGGGAGTGCTTGTTTTAGCCCGCCCTGGTACTTTCACCACGCAAGCCTCCCAGAAAAACCACAGTTGGATGCGCTTTCCTGGGTTCGTGAGCACACATTTCTTCCGATAATCGCTGCCGGTAGAATGGGCAGAAAAGAAAAAATAGCTAAAGTCATGGATCAAGGACTTGCCGATTTGGTTGCTCTCGGTAGACCGCTTATTGCCGACCCTGACCTGGTTGTTAAATGGCAGAAAGATCAAAACGAAGAAATAAAATATTGTGGTTATTGCCTCCAAGGGTGTCTGCACAGACTGAAAAATGGAGAACCTCTGGGATGCAATTTAAATCCGGAAATCGGCTTGCCGGAACTTAAGCTATCAGCCAAACCTCTGAAAGTTCTGGTAGCCGGCGGAGGTCCCGGCGGAATGAGTGCGGCACTCTACCTGTCCCGTAGGGGACACAAGGTTACCCTTGCTGAAAAAAGCGATAAACTGGGTGGCCAGTTTAACCTGGCTTGGAAAGCCCCCGGTAAGCAATCGATGCAGGAGGGTCTGGACAACCTGGAATACTTAGTAAAAGCAAATACTGAATCCGTAATACTGGGCAGGACAGTTGACACTGATCTTATCGACGAAATTAGTCCGGATCTTCTGGTCTGGGCAACCGGAGCTGTTCAGAATATTCCTGAAATAAAAGGGCTAAGCAGTCAGTACACTATGAATTCTCTGGAATATTTCAAAGGGGATAAACCAATAAAAGGCCCGAGAGTCCTTGTGATCGGTGCAGGCCGAACCGGTGTTGAAATTGCAGAAAAACTTGGAACAGGCGGCTATGAAGTCGTGGCTACCAAACGGACTGATCCTATCGGCAGTATGATGGAGATGATTACCAAAAAGCTTGCCATGATGCGGATTGGTAAATTGTCGAATGTGACCCTAATGCCGCTAACAACCGTTAAGGAGTTTAAGACTGATAGTGTTGCAGTAGAGCAGGACGGCGAACAATTAACCCTGGAACCCTTTCAGACGGTCATTCTTTCGTCCGGTATGCTGTCGGCTTTAAGCCCTGACGAGAGCATCCGAAAATTCGTTGCTAATATAGAAGTAATCGGAGATGCAAAACAGGTCCAGGATATCTTTTCAGCCGTTCATGCAGGGTATGAACTTGCTAAAAAATATTAGTAACTAATAAGGTTCATGGTTCAGAGGTTCACGGTTTTTGAGAAAGTTTCGATTCCGAATAGAATACAGAGGGCAAGATGCTCGATCCTGGATGCTCGATGCTGGAATAAATAAGGAGCCTTTTTAAATATCCAGCATCAGATACACAAGGGCTTCACAAGGTATAATAGAAATATTATTCCACAAAAAGCTTAAAATTTACAAATAAACGCCTAAATTGGGGGACACTCAAATGAATAATGTATCATTTGCCGATATCGCCATAGTTTCCTGCGGAACAATGAGTCTCGAACTGAACTATTTGAAGCAGGAAGGTTTCCTGGATACACAACACATTTTTTACACCACTCCAGGCTTGCACCAGGATATCCCTGAACTGGAACGTCAGCTCATTAGCCGAATTAACAAAGCCAGGGAAAAAGTGGACAAGGTTCTTGTCGTTTATGGCGGAAAGTTTTGTTACGTCAATGTCGATGAACCTACACGGCTTATGCAGAACATCATAGAAGAACAAGGAGCGGGGGTTGCCAGGATCCAGGCCACCCAGTGTATGGATATGTTGGCCAGTGAAGAGGAAAAGGAAAAAATTACTGATGAAATTGCCGGCGGAGAACCTGTGTGGTGGATGACACCAGGCTGGGTGAAATTTCAAAAGCAGGTTTTCAAAGGATGGGACAAGGGCATCGCCAATGAAAACTTTCCAAGGCACACAGGCGGAGCAATCGTGCTGGATGGCATAGGGTATCTCGACCAGTACATGGCAGAAAAACCGGAAGAATTTTTAGAATACTGCGACTGGATGGGAATCCCAATGCAGGCATATCCGGTTTCTCTCAATCGTTTCAAATCGCTTCTTGCTGAGCAGGCAGAAAAACTGTTGAGTTAAGGGTTCGCGCAGGTAAGGACCAGGAAAATGAACTGGCGAAGCTTAGAAAGAATTTAAATGATGGGAGCAAAAAAGTGAACGGGCTAAACAATAAAGACATATTGAGTGAAGAAACAGCGATTAAGGAACAACTTGAAGAACTTAAATCCAGGGTTACCCGGCTTCACAAGGATATCCCATGCCTGAAGCAGTGTTCTCG
>JAUWOH010000464.1 GCA_030612225.1 Desulfobacteraceae bacterium | reverse complement strand
CCTCACGGGTCAGTCGAATTTTTTCCCAGGCGCGATTCACCACGATACGCATTTGATCCGGCTCAAAGGGTTTTGGGATAAAATCATAAGCCCCCTGTTTCATGGCTTCGGTAGCAGTTTCCACTGTTGCATATCCGGTGATTATTATTACAAGTATTGTTTCATCTATTTCCCTGATTCGCTCAAGAACTTCCATTCCACCCATTCCCGGCATTTTCAAATCGAGAAAAACAATGGAGGGTTTTTCTCTTTCAAGCATATCCAGAGCTTCGTCGCCACGGGATGCCGTCAGGACTTTAAAACCGATCCGGGACAGGATTCGCTGAGATCCATCCCTTATGTCCTTTTCATCATCCACTACCAGTATGTGCGTTGTATCAATACTATTATCCAATTTGATCTCCTTTATTGTTCAGAATCGTGAAGGGAAACTCGATGATAAAGGTGGTGCCTTGGCCGGGCTTGCTTTTGGCCATAATATTTCCGCCATGGTTTTCTACAATCCCGTACACCATGCTGAGCCCCAGACCTGTCCCTTTTCCTTCTTCTTTAGTTGTGAAAAAAGGATTAAAAATATGAGGTAAAACGTTCTCAGGGATTCCTGGACCGGTGTCTGATATCTCTATATTTAACCGATTTCCATCCAGCGATTTGCAGGTTTTTAAAGTTAATTTTCCCTTTCCATCCATTGCCTGGGCTGCATTGAGGATTAAGTTCATGAACATGTGGTTAAGTTGTTGTGTATCGGCCAGGATAGGAGGAGGCGTGGGCATTATATTCTTCTCTATTTCGATATTATGGAAAAGTGTCTGGCTTTCAAGCAAAAAAAGGGTCTGGGAAATAGACTTGTTTATATCGTGGGGCTGCATAAAATGACGGGTCTGTCGTGTAAATTCAAGAAGTTCCTTTACAGTATCACGGCACCTCTCAGCATCTTTCAAAATACGGTGCAAATCTTCCCTGGCTCCTTCCTCCAGGTCGTATTCTTCCAAGACAAGCTTGGTGAACAGTGTAATTCCTCCTAATGGATTGTTTAACTGGTGAGCTACGCCTGCTGCCAGTTTGCCGAGGGAAGCCATTTTTTCCGACTGCATGAGTTGAAGCTTGATCTTTTCCATTTTGTCTTTAACTCTAAGCTCTTCCCTCAAATCGTGGAAAAAACCGATGGTCGCCACTTCTTTTTCACCCTCGTAAACTATTGAGGCATTCAGTCTAATAGGAATGGTTTCGCCGTTTTTAGCGAGTACATTAACCTGATATGATCTGAGTTTTCCCTTTCCATCGTTTTCAGTGCTCCGAAGTTTTTTCATTACATCATATTCTAAATTATCCGGATAAATATCCCGGATATTTAGCTGATCGAGGGCTTCATCTTTGATATAGCCGAAAATTTCCGATGCCGTCTCGTTGAAAATGAGAATTTTACCTTTTTTGTCCGCTGCGATGACACCGTCAACAGCACTAAAGATGAGATTCCGCAAAAGCGCGTTGGACTGTTTCATCTTTTTCTCGAGCCCGCCGATAGTGGGCAAGTCAAAATCCATGCTTACAAAGGCTTCTATCTTTTTCCCGGAATAGATAGGATAGGAATAGTAACATGGCATCCGGCTCAGGTCTAAAGAATCGTCCGGTTTGGGTATTAAGGCCGGCTTGCCTGTCTGGGATGCCTCTTTAACAGCACAATTTACACATGGAGATGAGCGATCGTGGAAGACTTGGTAGCACTGTTTCCCAACAATTTCAGTTCTGGGTTTTCCATCGGACCCATAGCTGGCGGCCAGGATCTTAAATTCAGGAGAAACTACAATGAGCCTTTTTTGGAATGTGTCTATAACCTTAAAGAGATATTCCTTTTCACTATCGCCACGCATAAAACCTCCAATTTTAGTTCAAATGTTTAATCAACATCTTTAAAAAACACAACCACTAATTGTGAGTAGAAGGGACAATATTTAAAGTTTATTTCACTTTGAAAAGCACCAAAGCTTCTCATTCTCCAATGATCTTTACCAGCACCCTTTTTCGCCTTCTGCCGTCGAATTCTCCGTAAAATATCCTTTCCCAGGTACCAAAATCAAGTTTCCCGGCGGTAACCGCAACAACGACTTCACGACCCATTATTTGCCTTTTCATATGTGCATCTGCATTATCTTCTCCCACATTGTGCCTGTATGAAGATACAGGTTCATGGGGAGCAAGTTTTTCAAGCCATATATCATAGTCGTGATGGAGGCCTGATTCATCGTCGTTGATAAAGACAGAGGCCGTGATGTGCATGGCATTTACCAGTACCAGTCCTTCTGTAATCCCGCTTTCCCTCAAACATTCCTCAACCTGTGGTGTGATGTTGATAAATGCCCGCCTGGTCGGCACCTCAAAGTATAATTCTTTTCTATAGCTTTTCATTTTTTGCTCCTTTTTCTTATTTTTTTAGCCACA
>JAUWOH010000433.1 GCA_030612225.1 Desulfobacteraceae bacterium | reverse complement strand
TGCAACATTCGCTGCTTAACAATAACAAAGTTCTGAGCTGTGATGTAGAACAAGGCGCTACACCCGACACCAGAAGCCGGGGCGTTTTTCGCTGGACCCATTTGGGAGGAAAACTTTTCTTTTGCCAAGTCATCATTGGCTTCTGGTGCCGGTGAGCTTGGTCGTTCTAGTGCGACACGATGTCGCGCTATTGGCTGTTTGGGACAGCCTAAATAAGTTGTGACCAAACCCGACATTCTCATGTCGGTACCATAGGAGGCATGCTTCACCGGTGTATCCGGTGTTGGTATGAAGCCCTCCAACAAAGTACCAAATCCTGCGTAGGCAGGAGGGGTGGAACTCGTGAGACAGACACCTTCCGGGAAGCCTCATCCGGGTAAGGGCAAGGGTTCGAATGATATGGTCAGATTAATCAAATGTCTGCAGCGTCGTCACTGAGAATAAGCTAAAGAGGCTGTTAAGCTTAAGCCCAAGGGCAAGCGATCAGGATATGGGTCTCCTAACTGCCCATACTGAGATGTAGAATCGCCGGTGTAGAGGACAGGCCTAAGTCATTCATAATCGGCAATAGCGTGGAACGTGGAAACCCCGTATCTTCGCCTGAAGTCGTCAGGCAGGTAAAACCGCAAGGCATACTGATGGAGATGCGGGAGTAAGATGCAGGAAAAAGCGAATGGCACTTTGTAATGAAGTGTATACGGATTGATGGCAAGCAACATCGTCTATATTATCCGATCCGAAAGGAAGCTGACGTCCGGCGGATGTGTTACAGTCATGTCCGGGCAGGTGTTTCTTTGCGAGATAATTTGGAAAATCTTTTTAGGTGGGAAAGCAGATGACGGCGGTAATATTACTATCTGGTGCACCAACCGGCAGACATATAAAGTGGAAATCCATTAACTGGAAAGAAGTGAGTATGTTTGTCAAAAGACTACAAATGCGTATCGCAAAGGCTGTTAAAGAGAAGATGTATGGAAAAGTAAAAGTTCTCCAAAGACTTCTCACTAAATCGTATTATGCCAAATTGTTAGCAATAAAACGTATTACCTCGAATAAGGGAAAACGTACCGCAGGTGTAGATAAAGAAATTTGGTCTACTCCAAATCAGAAAATTGATGCAGTTAAAAATCTTACGCGTAAAGGATATAAACCCCAGCCTCTCAGGCGTATCTACATTCCAAAGAAAAACGGGAAGAAACGGCCTTTAAGTATTCCAACAATGACCGACAGAGCAATGCAGGCACTTTATAAATTTGTACTGGAACCTATTGCTGAAACATTGGCAGATCTAAATTCTTATGGGTTTAGAAGGTACAGGCGATGTGCCGATGCAATTTCACAGTGTTTTACTACACTTGCAAAGAAACACTCTCCGGTTTGGATACTTGAAGCTGATATAAAAGCCTGTTTTGATGAAATCAGTCATCCTTGGATGCTTGAAAATATTTCAATGGATAAAGTAATTCTTGAGAAATGGCTGAAATCAGGGTTTGTAGAAAAAGGTAAATTATTTCCTACCCGAAAAGGGACTCCACAAGGTGGAATCGCTTCTCCAACGCTTGCCAATATGGTATTGGATGGACTGGAAGAAACAGTAAGGAACTCATATCCCAGAAGAATGCATGGAGGTGAAAGATCAAAAATTAATGTTATCAGATATGCGGATGACTTTATTATAACCGCAAAATCTAAAGAACTCTTAGAAGATGTTATCAAACCTGTAGTGATTGAATTTTTAAAAGAAAGGGGACTTTCCCTCTCTGAAGAAAAAACAAAAATTACCAGGATTGATGAAGGTTTTAATTTTCTCGGGCAAAATGTACGCAAATACGATGGTAAATTACTGATTAAACCATCAAAGGATAACATTCAATCCTTTCTGCAAAACATTCGGGAAACCTTTAAAAAAACATCGGGGATCTAAAACTATAGCATTGATTGGAGATCTTAACCCCAAAATAAGGGGTTGGGCTAATTACCATAAGCATGTTGTATCCAGCAGAACATTTGGCTATGTTGATAACTGTATTCGTAATGAACTCTGGCGGTGGATGAGAAGAAGACACCGGAACAAAAGTACCGGCTGGCTGATGAAAAAGTATTTGTCAAAAGGTTCTAAGCCAGGAAGGTTCTCAATTGTTGTAAAAGACAAAAAAAGGGGAACTTCTAAAATGTACAAACTCGTCAATGCAAGCAGTATACATATTAAGAGGCATATTAAAATAAGAGGTAATGCAAATCCATTCGACCCCAAATTTAAGGGTTATTTTTGGAAGCGCCAGTACATAAAAACGTATAGCCCTCACAAAATGCCAATTGATAATGTATGACAATCACTGTAGATTGCTTAAAAGACATAATTCGGTAATAGCTGGGCGGCCTTGACAGGCTTTGCCTTTGAAATGCTTGAGCCGTATGAAGGGAAACTTTCACGTACGTGTCTGAGGGGGGAAAGAGGCCGTAAGGCCTCTGACCTACCCGATCTGTTGTAAATATCTCTTGTAAATATGATTATGGAAAATTCACTTCGTACAGATGAATTAAAAGAGGCAATCTTTTCTCTTGAAATGGTTGCAGAGCAGGTTTTAAAAATTCATATCGATACTTATCGATGGAAATGGGTCATAATCGCTTTACACAATGCGGTACAGGGATTTATGGTATTATCATTAAAAGGGAGTCATGGTTTAAATATTTTAAAGAATGCAGATAAAAAATCTTGGCTTAATAATTACTTGAGTTTTCGAAAAATAGTTTTTCATAAATCAACGATGTTGGCACAAAACATGCGTTCATTATGTTTGTGCTAATAAATCAATAAGTTGTATCTTTTTGTATTGATAGTTTAAATTCTTCCGTAGCTTTCAATCTGTTGTTTGTCGTTTTCGAAAACAGAAAAAAGTCGATCCATCATACTAAGTGTTTCAAAACAAAATTTCTT
>JAUWOH010000162.1 GCA_030612225.1 Desulfobacteraceae bacterium | reverse complement strand
AAGGAGGCCTTTATTTTGGTCGCGGCAAATGAGCAAAATAAAAATGATATCCTGCTGGAGCTTGAGGATATCCACATGTCTTTTGGAAAAGTTATAGCCCTTGACGGTATAAGCCTGAAAGTCAGAAAAGGGCAAATCCATTCTATTATCGGGCCTAACGGGGCAGGCAAGACGGTTATGATTAATGTTGTCAACGGCCTTTATCACCCGCAAAAGGGAGGAGTTTTTTTTAAGGGGGAAAAAATAAACCATCTTAAGCCGTATGTGAGAGCCAAACTGGGATTGGCCAGAACATTCCAGAAAGTTGAAGTTTTTGGCGGTATGACGGTGCTGGATAATATACGTCTTGGTCGCCATATTTACTATAAATCGGGTATTATCAGCGGATCACTCTATTTGGGGAAATCCGCAAAGGAAGAAATAGAGCACAGGACATTTATCGAGGAAGAAATCATTGACCTTTTAGAGATTGAATCCATCAGGAACAAACCTGTTGGAATGCTACCTTACGGTCTCCAAAAAAGGGTAGAACTTGGCCGGGCACTTGCCCTTGAGCCTGAAATTTTAATCCTTGATGAACCTTTGGCCGGCCTTAATCTGGAAGAAGTTGAAGACATGGCCAGGTTTATCCTGGATGTGAATGAAGAAAAGCGCTGGAAGTTAACATGTATCCTGGTGGAGCATGATATGGGCGTTGTGATGGATATTTCAGATCAAATATTTGTGCTTAACTTCGGCAATATGATTATGAACGGTACACCTGAGGAAGTCCAGAACAATCCAGAAGTGATTAAGGCTTACCTCGGTGACGAAGATTTATATGCTACAAGGGCATAAAACAGATAGAAAAATTAAGGAAAAGGAATGGAAATTACAAAAGAACTGACGATTCCAAAACTATTCTTTGAACAGGCAAAAAAGTACGGCAAGGACAGGGTTGCCATGCGGGAGAAAGAGTTCGGGATCTGGCGCCCTGTTACCTGGCAGGATTACTTTGAAAATGTCAAATACATTTCTTTAGGGCTGATCAGCCTAGGTATTAAAGAAGGGGACAAGGTTTCAATGATCGGCGATAACCGTCCTGAGGGTCTCTGGGCGGAGATGGCCGCTCTTTGTGCCAGGGGAGTGGGTGTATGGCTCTTTCAGGACTGTCTTGTTGATGAAGTCAAATATATTATTGATCATTCAGATACCAGGTTTCTTTTTGGCGAAGGCCAGGAAGAGGTGGACAAGAGTATTTCCATTTTTCATGAATGCCCCAAACTGGAAAAGATCATATGGGATGATCCAAAAGGGATGAGAAATTATGATCAGGATTTTCTGATCAGCCTTAAGGAGGTTAAGGAGTTAGGCCGGGAACTGGATAAAAAAGAGCCTGACTTTTTTAAAGACCTCGTTTACAAGGGTCATGGCGACGAAGTGGCCCTCCTATTTTACACATCAGGAACCACGTCTTTGCCAAAGGGCGCTCTTTTATCTCACAACAACATGCTGACCATGGGAAAGCACCTTATGGCCGTAGATCCATGCCTTGATACGGACGATTATGTTTCGTACCTTCCTTTTGCCTGGATCGGTGAGCAGATGATGTCGATTTCCTGCGGCCTTCAGATCGGATATACCATCAATTTTCCCGAAGCGCCGGAAACTGCCCAGGAGAATATCAGGGAAGTCGGTCCCCATGTGATGTTTGCCCCGCCCAGGATGTACGAAGAGATGACAAGAAAGGTTCAGGTCAAATATCTTGATGCAACATGGATTAAGCGCAAACTCTATGAGCTTTCGACAAAAATCGGATATCATGTGGCTAATTTGAAATTTGAAAAGAAACCGGTGCCCTTTTATTGGAAACTTTTTGAATGGTTTGCCTCCATCACTGTTCAAAAAAAATTAAAAGACCATCTCGGTCTTTCCAACGTACGTAACGCCTATACAGGCGGCGCGGCCATGGGGCCTGATCATTTTCGGTTTTTTCATGCTCTGGGTGTGAACCTCAAACAGATTTACGGGCAGACTGAGGTTGCCGGAATTTCAGTGGTTCACCGAAGCGGTGATATCAAGTTCGACACTGTTGGACACCCTATCCCGGGCACAGAAATTAAAATTACAGAAGATGGTGAAATCATAACAAAAGGTTCATCTGTCTTTTTAGGCTATTATAAAAATCCCGAAGCAACGAAAAGCGCATTAAAGGATGGATGGCTCTATTCGGATGACAGGGGGTTTATTGATGATGACGGCCACCTTGTTGTTTTCGACCGAACAAAGGATGTTTTTACATTAAGAGACGGCAAGCCTTTTGCTCCCCAGTACCTGGAAACACGATTAAAATTCAGCCCCTATGTGAAAGATTCCTGGGTGATCGGGAATAAAAAGGATTATATAACGGCTGTTCTTTGCATCGATTACGCGGTGGTCGGCAAGTGGGCGGATGAAAAAAAATTAAATTACACAAGCTACCCGGAACTTTCTCAAAAGCCGGAAGTTTACGATTTGATTGAGAAACAAATCCGTCAGGCCAACAAAGATCTGCCGGATGCAGCCAAGGTAGCAAAATTTACAAACCTTTACAAAGAGCTTGATGCGGATGATGATGAGCTCACCCGGACAAGGAAATTACGCAGAAAATTTGTTGAAAAACGATATGAAGACATAATCGATGCTCTATATTCTGATGCGGATATGGTGCATATCGATACTACGATCAAGTATGAAGATGGGCGCGAGGCCCATATCAAGACCGATATGCAGATCAAGAAGGCAATAGATTAAAAAGGAGAAAACCTGATGGACCTTTTTTTAATGACCGCAGTTACAGGCCTTATGGTAGGGAGTATTTATGCTCTCGTTGCCCTTGGTTGGGTGCTGATCTATAAGTGCTCAGGCGTTTTAAACCTGGCCATGGGTGAAATGACCCTCATCGGTGCCTATATATCCTTAAGCTTTTATTCCATGGGAGTTCCGTTTCTCCTTTCCCTTTTGTTTTCACTGATTATCGGATTTGTTCTCGGAATACTGACGGAGCGAATTTTTCTCGACAAGCTCATCGGCAAGCCTGTACTGACAGTCATCATGGTTACTGTAGGGCTTTCGTTTTTCTTTAAAGGAACCGTGGAATTAATATGGGGTACGGACACACGCGTGTTCACTCCGCCTGTTTTTTCATTGGAGCCGATTAGGCTTGGCCCTCTTTATATCGGCGAGGTGTACCTTTGGAGCTTTGTGGCAGCTATCATCCTTCTGATTATTTTTGTGAGCTTTTTCAAATACACCCGCTGGGGGCTTGCCATGCAGGCCACTGCTGATGACGAAATGGCGGCTTTGTCACTGGGTGTCAGTGCCCGCTTTGT
This sequence comes from Desulfobacteraceae bacterium, assembly GCA_030612225.1. Lineage (GTDB taxonomy): Bacteria > Desulfobacterota > Desulfobacteria > Desulfobacterales > JAUWMJ01 > JAUWMJ01. The sequence continues at coordinate 3,514 of JAUWOH010000162.1, read as the reverse complement.
TTATGCTGCGGCCTGGGCCATAGCCTTTATGGCTGCTGGTGTGGGAGGCACCATGCTGGGCAATATCAACGGACTCAACATATCCGTGGGTTACCTTGGTCTGCTGGTTTTGCCGGCCGTTGTGCTGGGTGGCCTGAATTCTGTACCAGGGGCTATTGTAGGTGGTCTCATTATTGGGCTATTACAGAATTTCAGTGGAGCATATTTGGACAGGTATTTTCCTGGCGGTATTAAGGAAATTGCTCCTTTTGTTTTTATGGTTGTTTTCCTGCTTTTTAAGCCTCATGGTCTCTGGGGCTGGGAGCGAATAGAACGCGTATAGAGTGTTCCGGGTTGCGAGTTGCGTGTATGATATTCAGAAATAGTTTGCTTTAAACACGAAACTCGTAACAATAGGTAGAAAAGAAAAACTATACATATTAAATTTATAGATCTTAACAAATTAAATATTATGGAGTAATTCAATGTCAACAACTTGGCTTCCGTGCGGTGATTATCATCAAAACTATCAACAGGATCATGCCTGGTTTCAGACGAAGTTTATCAAGGGCAAGATGATTCTACTATTTTTAATTTTATTTATCGGCCTTCCCCTTATTTCGGATTCTTACATGTTAAGTGTTTGGAATATAGTCGGATTTACGATACTTGGTGCCTTGGGAGTGCAGCTTCTCATTGGGTTCTGCGGTCAGCTTACATTGGGGCATGCCGCATTTATTGCTGTGGGGGCATACACCAGCACCTTGCTAATCCTGGAGTTCCCCTGGCCTCAGTTCATGCTTGATTGGGGCATCGCCTACCCTATCAGTATCATTATCGCTGCAGTTGTTGCAGGAATTTGGAGTGTTTTGTTTGGGCTCCCTTCTGCGCGGGTGAAAGGATTTTACCTTATTTTAACAACCATGGCGGCCCAGTTTATCACCGTTGATTTTGTTCTTACTCAGTATGTGAGCCAGATCGGTGGAAGAGGACAGGCATTTTCTCTTCCTCCAGGTACTATAAAGTATGGGCCCTGGGTTATCGATAATGAAATAAAAATCTATTACATGATGCTTGTCCTGGTGATTTTATGCACGGTTCTCATGGCTAACCTTCTTCGTTCAAGGGCCGGAAGGGCCTGGATAGCCATTCGCGATAACGATATATCCGCTGAGGTGATGGGAATCAATGTTGTCAAATACAAACTTCTTGCCTTTTTTGTAGCCGGATTTTTAGGAGGCATTGCAGGAGCATTTTGGATCAGCAGCCTTGCAGCCATTAGTCCTGAACACTTCCCATGGTTTCTGTCTCTCTGGCTGGTGGGCGTGATTCTCATTGGTGGGGTGGGTTCTATTCATGGGGCCATCTTCGGCTCGATTTTCATGGTAGTGATTATGGAAGCGCTTCAACTTGCTGTCATGCCACTTGCAGACACTTTCCCAAAACTTCTTATGGACTTTTTGTTTATTAAAGAGGCTGCCTTCGGCCTGGCCATATGTGCGTTTATGATATTTGAACCAAACGGTCTGGCCTATCGCTGGTGGCAAATTAAAAATTATTTTAACCTGTGGCCATTTTCATACTAATAAAAGGAGGTGATATTTTTTAAGTCTGGTAAAAACCCTTTGGCAAAAATACTCTCTTAAAAAAGGGGGAGAAATTATGTTTAACAGAAGTATGTGGTCAAAATTTTTTTCATTAATATTTGCAGTGATTCTTATCATTGGATTTTCTTCCATGGCAGGAGCTGCAACAATTAAAGTAGGATCGCTCAACGATATGACCGGTGCAACCTCCGATGTTGGTAAGGATTATGCTCTGGGCATAGCTGAAGCTATCCATTACATAAATGATACAGGTGGAATAAACGGTAAAAAGATTAAACTTTATCAATTTGATTATGGTTATCGTATTCCTGAAGCCCTTACCAAGTACAATCTCTTTAAGCGGTTAAAATGCGTCGCCGTACTCGGTTGGGGAACCGGAGATACTGAAGCCCTGGCACCAACGGTTGCCAGAGACAAAATGCCATATGTATCAGCTTCTTACTCTGGTCATCTTGGAAATCCTGGAAAAACTCCGTACAACATTTTTTTTGCTCCGGACTACTCGACCCAGGCTCGCGGTCTTATTCAAGCCTGGTATGATAATGTCTGGAAAAAAAATAGTGAATTCGGCAAACGAAACCCTCGGATTGCTTTTGCATATCATGTAGCCGTTCCTTTTGCCAATTCATCGGTCCCGGCCGGGAAGGATCAAGCTAAAATTCTTGGTTTTGATGTCGGTCCTGATCAAAACGTGACACTTTTTGCAATTGATGTCAAGAGCCAGATTCTTGCATTAAAGCAGTATAAGCCGGATGTTGTTTATCACTCAAATACGGTTATGTCTGTAGCGGCAACGTTGCGAGATGCATACTCACTGGGATTGAAAGCAAATCACCTGATTCAGAATTGGGGTTTTGACGAAAACCTCATTAAAATTGCAGGACCGGCAGCAGAAGGCGCATACGGATGTGCACCCTGGGCCTTTTTTGGGCAGGATGTTAAATTGATGGATAAAGTAGTAGAATATGCCAAAAAATACAATCCAAGTATTCCTTTAGAAAAGCGTACAATCCATACCCTCCAGGCCTATGCCAGTGCTTTAGGACTTGCCGAAGCCATGAAGCGAGCTGATAAAGCTGGGGACCTGACGGGCGAAGGTATTCTTAGAAAGGGTTTCGAAACCATGAAAAATTATGAAATCGGTTTGGGGATGGCACCGGTTACATATACCTCTACTGATCATCGTCCCATGAGCCTCGTTCGAGTCTACCGGGTTAAAAACGGTAAATTCAATCTTATAACTGAAGTTGATATGAAAAAGCTGTATCCGGATAAATGGGCTAACGAATGGATTGGGTGGTAATCACTGATTGACAAGTGTAGATTTAAGATTGACGATTTTTGGAGATGAAAATCTTCTATCTAATTTCCTTCATGTCAATTATTTAACTCCCAAAAGGAGGTCTTAAGGCTTTGTCAAAAGATAATATGATCTTAAAGATCAATAATATTGAAGTTAAGTACCATGAGGTCATCCTGGTAATCAAAGGTGTCTCCATCGAAGTTCCTGAAGGCGGCATTGTGGCGCTTTTGGGTGCGAACGGAGCCGGGAAGAGTACGACCTTAAAGGCGGTCTCCGGTCTTTTAAAACATGAAGACGGCGAGGTTACCGACGGGTCGATTGAGTTCATGGGTGAGCGCATAGATAAGCTGGGTGCTGAAAAGATAGCAAAAAAGGGCATTGTCCAGGTTATTGAAGGGCGGAGAGTGTTTGAGCACCTGACCGTGGAGGAGAATCTTAAAGTAGGCGCTCATATGAAAAAGTATGGTAGATCCATAAAGGACGGTCTGGATATGGTTTATAACTATTTTCCCAGATTAAAGGAAAAGCGCAGTGAGATCGCCGGTTTTATAAGTGGTGGTGAGCAGCAGATGACGGTTGTCGGCCGTGCTTTGATGACAAGTCCTAAACTGGTTCTTTTAGATGA
>JAUWOH010000048.1 GCA_030612225.1 Desulfobacteraceae bacterium | reverse complement strand
TCTTGCTCCATAGCAAGATCTATTTTTTTAATCTTCCATGGAGCTACTACTCCAAGTATTTGTCTGTATAATTCTTTGTCATCCATTCCTGATCATATCAGATTTTATATCATATTTCCACAAGGTTCCCTGTAGAGCCATTTACTTTAACCTATTTCTTATTAGCCAATGTCGCCTTATTGACCCTGATAACTTTCATAGCTTGTGGTATTGTAAACGTATACGACTATCGGCTGGTCCTGAGGTATCTGCTATATACATGCACTTTAGTTAGAGTTTAGTTATGGCAAGATATCCCAAGATTTGAAAGGTGTTATTTTCTTGTGATAGCTATATATCACCACATTAAGATATTTTGAGGGTTGAGAGAAAAATTCCCACCCCTTTTCAGCTATGAATACACATCATCTTCTTTCCTGAATCATTCATGACATTTTTCCTCCTTTCAAATGGGTTGTTATGCCGCAGCGGTATAACATGCCATATGGGCGTTAAAAGCCGTTTGGCCATATTTTTGTAATATTTCTTTAGAATACAAAACACAATAATATTGTTGATAATTTTGGTATATATGATAGGATTAGGACTGTTTAAGTCGAAATTAAATTTTTTATTGTGTACGGATATTGCAGGGTCTCGATAAGTTCGATTTTCATGACTTATCGAGAAAACTATCCAATAAATATGTTATGAGGAGACTATCATGAAAAAGAAAGTCAGAAGTATTTGGATCATTGGTTTTTGGATATTCATTGTACTTATAGGATGCAGCTGTTCGATACACAATATACGAAAAGGTGAATCAAAGGCAACTATCGCGGATAGCAAACTAAAAATAATGACTTTTAACATTCGAGTTGGTTGTGGACGTGATGATTTTGGAATGAGTCCATATCGATGCATGCCGAAAAAGGAGAATTTAAACTTTGTTGCCATGGCAATAAAATCTGAAGATCCAGATGTGGTTGCTCTTCAAGAAGTAAAAGGGTTCTACCAAGCAAAATATATTGCTGAGACATTAAATATGAATTTTGCATACATTACTCATAGCGCTAATCACCCCTGGTGGGGAATGGCCATCTTATCAAAATTTGAAATTCTGAATTCAAAAACTAGAAATATTCATTATGGGGATGGTGTACGTTCCGCACTTATTTGTGAAATAAGAATAAATGATAACTCATATCACTTTGTAAATGTACACTATCATTTAGGAGATTATAAGAGTCAAGTATCTTCAACCATTAAAATAACACATAAAATAGATGGTGCTGTTGTTCTGCTCGGTGATTTTAATCGTAAGGAGTGGGACATTGAGATGGCGCCTGTGCATGATTCATTCATTGATACTTGTAGAGCTGTATCAACTGAGAACTCCAAAAACGTCGTAACTGCAGGTACAGGTTTTGGACGGATTGATTACATTTTTGTTCAAGATAAATACTTCACTGTACTTGATGCAGGGATTTATTCACCAAAATATTTTAAAGCATCTGATCATTATGCATACTACACCATATTGAAAGTAAAACAATAAATGAGATGGCCGAAAATCAGTTGATAATTAATGCTCATAACAATGCGCTTTCATTCGGAGCGCAAAAAGCACGCGCCCGGTGAAGCGCCGCATTAATCTCCAGATATCTTCAACCTTCACGCGATTTCCGAAACATGCGATATCTGCTATGTACCACAGGTTTTCCAGCTGTGTTAAAACCTGATGTACTCCAATATATCTGGATATTGTGATATCTGGCGATATTGGCAAGGTATCCCAAATTTAAGGTTGTAATTCTTTCGCAGCGAATTAATATCTAATGTTGGGCCTGTAAAGGAAAGAAGAAATCATGTTTTCTAAACGCCAAATTATTATCTTTGTGGCAATTACTCTTATTTTTGTCTTTGCCGTTCTTCCCATTGTTTACTGGGTTACAGACCCTCTGCTAAAATGGTGGGTCGATCTAATTTCGGATAAGGTGCTCGAACCTATCAAGATTTTAGAATTGCCCCAGCCTTTCTTTATGACCATTGCTGCCTTTTTTGTAACATTTCCGCTCTGGTCGATTGCTGCGACATCCATTATCCTGTTTAATATCAAATATACCAAGAGTAATAGAGATCGTTTTACCGTACAAATCAAAAGCCTCGATGAAGCAAAAGCTAACCTTCGTGATTCCATAAATTACATAGACGAATTGCGGTATTCCTTAGAAAAAAAAGCACATGATCACGAAGAACTGACCAATCTGATAGATCAACTTACTATTGCATCCGAAGACAAGGCAGATGAGTTAAAGGCAAAGTTAGATGCAGTTGCCTATGTCAATCGCAAAGCAGAAGTTGTCAAACTTGTTTTAAGTTTTATCTTAGGTGTTGTGGCTTCAGTAATAGCTTCTTCCATTTGGGAGATCATATCAAAGTGACCAACTCATATTGCACGATTTGCAAAACATGTGTTTACTGCTATGTACAAAAAGTTTTTCTATAAAATGGCCGACCACAACATCTGGTAGTTGATCGCTGTCGATGATATGTTGACTTTTATTTTGCTATCACAAGTGAAAAACGATGGCGGATTTTTCCTGATGCCTCCTACTCATCACCACCCCCGGCAGTGTTTCAAAAGTAGTGATACCATCTATTGCCAAATAAAATATCCGGTCAATGGAATCCAAAACATCACCCATATCACCATCTGAAACGCGCTGATGACCGCCTGGGAAGGAGATCTCTTGGGAAGGGCTATCATCATCTGGAGTCGATAGTTATTGCCGCCTGAAAAAATAGTTTGTAAATTTTTTCAAATGTTTTGGAAAATAGAAAAAGTTTTTCAGAACGATTTTTTGAAGCAGTTCGTTCTTCCCTCTATAAACCGTAAATTCGGAAACGGTAACCGGATGTTTTTTCTATATCCGAGCGCTTTTTGAAATTTGCCTCTTCCAAAAGTGATACTATTAAAGACTTTCTTTTGTCCGGGTCCTCTGTTCAGGTTGTGAGAAGATATATATCACAGGTTTTTGAAGACAGTGATTTTGCCTGATTCGTTGGAGTAATCACATGTTTTAGAAACGTAAAGAAACCTGTATATAGTAGGAATCAAAACTGAGAATTGAAAAAGGCAGAGCCATTTGCTGACCCTGCCTTCATATTATCAAGTCTACTCTAATGTGAGCAACCAAGTTTATTGATGTTTGACTTTAATTAATGTCCAGCTGCCACTCAATATATTTAATGGTGTGTCCGGGAAAGCCTGGCACCATATACAGTCCACCTTGATGGTAAGAGCCACAGTGGTTTCTTCCCAGAGCCTCAGCATATTCGTCCCTGATCGTGGTAATGTGCCGACAACATTCCCTCCGACACTAGCACTACCGATCATTTCAAGGGTATTAAGATTTATAACGGAAGAGTCTAAGAAAGCCCAACATTCAGGCCAAAAACCATGGCCCTCTGCTTGGTATTGTACTCCAAGACTAATGGTGCTTACATAATCACCCTCTGGCAATGTTATAGACATCACAACCACATCTTCGTAGAATTCTGTACTTTCAATTATCTTTTCAATTAAATGAGTGGTGGAATATGCCGCACACATACTTCCTGGCGGTATGTCATTTATTTGTTCCTGAAGATCGTCTATCTGCTTTTGGAGCACTTGAAAAGGCGTCCCAGGCACTGTTTCATCCCCAGCAAAAGAAAATAGAGGCATTACAAAAATAGCAGTTACAATAATGGATATTATCGTTACACTTTTATAATTCATCACGATCCTCCTTTCTTAAATAAAATAGATTAATAATCAATGTTTTGGACTTGTGACCAAATTACATAATTTATCACCCCCTTTCATTCCTCTAAAATTGAAGGCGATTTGGGAAATACTAAAAGCGGTTAACTTCCCCATTTGAAACGAATAACATCTTGGACAAGCTGCGTTTAACGGAGCGGAAAGATTGGTAAAGGCAAAAATTTCAAAACCAGTGATGAGCGTTGAAAAACGGTACACTCCAAACGTCAGTTTTGATCCTTTTTTTTCTTGTTCGGCTTATTTCTATTCAATTATAGAAGGGGTTTATCGTTGCGGAAATGAAAAAGGAGGAGCACGAGAGTGATAAGAAGGCAGAGCAACACGAGGACATAATGATGGGTAAAAAATAATAAGAACATAAGATATGGCAGGTAGTACCAGAGTTTGCGGATTAGAAATAAAACAATCGGAAAGATTTTCAATTAGAATACAGATTAAGCATGTCTCATGTTCTTCTCCATCCTCGTGGTGATGGAAACTTATGATAATGAAAACAAAAATTAAAAATATACCAATGAGAACTAATACTCTTTTTGATATAAAATGGTTTTTATAGCTTTGAGAGATTGTCATCAAGCTGCTCTCTTTTTATTATTTAACACCGATTTTCACAGCAGGGTTAATCGTCATAGTAGCACCCTAATCAAGCGACCCAAACTATCTCCACGGTTTTACCTGAAAGCCATGGAATTTGAAACGGTTTTTGTAATTTTTCTACTTCTTTTAATATAGGAGTATGCGCTCTTTTTCTAATTTTTATCACAAATTTATTCCCATCATAAACAACCCGCCCCGGCATATCAATGAATTTCCTAAATATAGTTGGTGCGAGATTTGACTCAAATCGCCTTAAATCCTGAGCAAAACGATGGTACAGAGTGTCTGTTATTATTGTCCACACAATATCAAAATGAATACGAATCATAATCGGAGAAGAAAGGGCATTTAGATTAAAAAAAGCAACGAGTTCTCCAAGTTTATTTTCTACATGCCAACGCTTAGCATAAACTTCCAGAATTTCCTTCATGGACAGTTCGTTGTTGTTGGTTATTATAAATGTCGGATTGATTCTACCATGGTCCTTGACAGCAATTTGACGAAACGTGTTACTGCAATTTTTTAACTTTACTTCACTTTCATGAACAGACACGTGCTTATATTTACGTTTGGGGATTGATAAATAAACCTTATCCCATTCCTTTGCTGGAATTTCTAATGTTTCTTTTATGAGTCTGGCATATCTTCTTCGAAGAGTTATAAATTTTATTTTATCTTCTTCAAGCTCATCAAAAATTCTGTATGCTGTAAATTTACAATCAAAAACAAGTGTTTCATTCACCTTTCCATTAATATTTTTCCAGAATGTAACAAATTTTTTAACTTCATCAGCCTCTTCGTTGCGCAGTATATCAGCTCTGGTATATAAAATTGCATTGCTTTGACTGTCTTGAACAAAGACTGTATTTGCTCCTTTCATTGTTTTTCCTCTTGCCCCGCACCAGATTTTTTCCATTTCTGATTTGTCCCCATAATGAGGAATTGAATGAAAATCCAAATTAATATAATCACTACAGTAGAAGTGGGGGTATTTTCTTTTAAATGTAGTAATAATTTTGTTCTGCAAATCCATTACCATTGATTCTGAACAACGGCAGGAGTAAGTGTTCATATATGTTGATTTGGGCAGTATATTTAAACCGGCAAAAATACCAAGGCCGGGTTCTCTGTCATATGCACCAATATGGCTTAATCTTTTGCCGCCTATTAATTTAAAGAGCAACATGGAAAGGCATGCTTGCGTTGAAGCTATATTGCTTGAGTCTGGCAATTCACATTCTTTCATTATATCGATTATTCCTGATTCTAAAATATAGGGGATAAAAAAGAAAACACCTACAGCGGGGCAATCAATATTAAACGGTTCGAGTTCCGAAAAATCAAGATGTTCTGATCGATCAGGTATGATTTTGCATTGTGAAGTTATGCCTAATTCTATATTTGTTCTGCGTTTTAATTTTCCGAACCCTGCATCTTTAAGAATACGTTCAGCTGTTCTGGAAGAGAGCTGGATGCTATCTTCGGCAAGGCGCTTTTGAATATCAGGAGTAGATAATCTCATTTTTCTAAATTCAATAATTTTTTTCTGCACCTCAGTATCAGTTCGTTTTTGTCTAGGCCCTTTTTTGATAATTGGGAAAAGTTCAGCCTTTCCGGCTTTAGCGTCTCTGAGTAGTGAATAGACCGTAGCGGTTTTGTATCCGTATCGTTTTGCAACGTCTTCGACAGATTCCCCGTCGATTATGATGGCCCTGATCGCCTCATACTGTTTTTGTCTTGGTGTAGTCGGATTAATAAAATAGTCCGCCAGGTTAAATTCTGAATTTATTAGGGTTTTATTTTGTCGATTAGTCATCTGTGATTTTATTGTTAGATTTAAGTAATTAGTTAAAATACCCTATTTTTAAAGGGTAAAACGTTGATTAAAAGCAATATTTAGCTTTAATTAGCATACTTTTAATCGTCATGCAAGCATTTTATTCGACAAAAAGCGACCCTAAAAATAAAATCAAGTTGCTAAAAATTACCAAGTAGATATCTATATGAATTAATGTGGAGGGATAGTTGTTACGATGTATAAATATTTTATTATCAATAGCTTACGCAAGCCATGGTAGTAGTACTACATTGAGTGGAAGTGAAATAAATAGGTTGCTGGAATGGACTTCACTGTTGCAAAATTAGGGTGAAACTATGTCGATTTAACCAGCTGTGAAAATCGGTGTTAAACACTTATTTCCAGTCTTGTACATAAATATCTGAATGGTTCCTTAGCTCCAAGATCATAAGGAAGAAACAGAACGAGTCATAGACCACCGGTAAAACCGGTGGCTTGAAATGTTGAACGGCTAACAGGAGCTGGAACCAAACCGCATTATGCGGCATTTGTTAAGGGACTAACCGGAACGTCTTTCAAAACAATTTTATCGACCGGCAGACCCGGCTCTTACCGGAATCACAAACTACAAGTGCCCCCAATTTGAAATTCTATCTGCTCAATACCTCTCTTGTCATATCCATAAATGCACTCAATGTCGGAGAAAGCCACCTGTCTTTATACCAGATCATCAAGGTGGCCACATCGAGTTTTCCTTCTTCCCATGCCAAGGCAGCCAGCTTCCCCTGAGCGATTTCCAGGGCTACAGCTATTTCGGGAAGTATCGTGATTCCAACCCCCTCCATAACACACTGCTTGATGGCCGCCACACTGTTGAATTCCAGAGTTGTTCCAGGAAGGACCTTTTCCTGGTCCAGAATCTGTTGAAATAATCTCCTGTAGCTGCAGTCAACCTTTGATAAGAGAATCGTTTCGCCTTCCAGATCTCGGGTCTTAATTTTCGGTTTTGCCGCCAGGGGGTGGCCGGGATTAGCCACGAGCACTATGTGCTCGAAACCGAGGGCTTCCGCCTCAAGGTCAGCCGCCTGGATAGACTCTGTCAGAAGAAAGGCCAGATCAGTTATTCCCTTGCGAAGGTCTTTCTGGAGATTTTCAACCGCACAGGTAATAAAAGACAGGCTAACCTTTGGAAACCGCGATCTAAACTGTTTGACCACAGGCGGAAGGCGGTAGACACAAAAGCTCTCCGGCACCCTTATGGTTAAGGCCCCTTCCGGTTCCTTTGAACGAACAATCTCCGCCTTGGTCTCATCTGCCAGATCAAGTATCTTCTCAGCGTATTGCAATAAACGCTCACCCGCTTCTGTTAGTAAAATACGCTTGCCTAATCGATCAAACAGCTTTACATCAAGCTCTTCTTCCAGTGCCTTTATCTGTGCGGAGATGCTGGACTGGGCATAGTGCAGCCTATCGGCGGCCCTATTGAAGCTCAGCATCTGGGCAACAGCTTGAAATGTGCGGAGCTGTCTTATCTCCATAGTCTATCCTCCGATCAATAATTTCGATTTGTACTATCGATTTAAATCGTTTGACACGATATCTAACATGTGACTATCGTTTATTACGGTGATACATCAAAGTCAAGTAAAATCAAAAAGGAGGTTTAGGGATGAACCGCATAGAAAAGACAACCGGTCTCCAGAAAAATGGTGGGTTGAACTGTTCCCAGGCCCTTTTCACCGTTTTTGGAGAGCAGTTCGACATGGATGCTGAAACCGCAAAGATGCTTGGAAGACCATGGGGTGGAGGCATGTGACATCTGGCCGAAACCTGTGGATATCTTACCGGTGCAATATGTTGTTATGGAGGAAAAATATTAAAATGGATAAGCTAAGAGAAATATCCGGATTGAGGAAAAAAGCTCATTCAACGCTATTAAAGAAAAAATCCAAAGTCTATGAGGCTTTTCTTACAATGGAAAAAGCTACATATAGTGATGGTGCACTCACAAATAAGGTTAAGGAACTAGTAGCTGTAGGGATATCTGTTGTTATAAACTGCGAATCATGTATGCAATGGCATATTGAGCAGGCAGCGCAGGCGGGAGCAAAAGAAAGAGAAATAATAGAGGCAATTGAAGTTGGGATCGAAATGGGCGGTGGTCCAGCAACTACCTATGCCCGTTTCGCTTTGGAGGTATTGGAATCATTGAATTTCAATGATTAATTGCAAAAATCCATAACAATTGAATGCAGGTTAACAGGAAAAGCAGTGGCGGTTTTCGCGCTTAAGAAGACTTTTAAAACCGTGTAATTTACATAGGTTTCGTTTGCTTTTCCTGCAACTTAGTCAAAACGTTCTTCACCCTCTGTCGTCACACAACCATAATTTTTTTGTTTGATTTGCTCCCCAAAAGCGAATTCTTACATGCCAGCCTCATCCCGAAACGGGGGAGATGGTGCTGACCGAAGCAGTCTGCGGTCCCTGCCGCATATGTTATCCGAAGGGGGAGGTCGCGCATTCGTCGACTATTTAAATGATGAAGCAGTTAAATAATAAACGGTTCAATAGTTTGAATCAGAAACCCTAAGCCAAGGAAAGGAGGTCACCAAATGCTATCAGAAAAGATTATTTCCGCCATGACGGTATTAAAGGACGCTGTGTATGACGAAGAGGTGTTGGATCCAAAAACCCAATCCCTGATGGCACTGGCTGTGTCGGCTGCGACTGGCTGTAAACCGTGCACCCAGAACAATTATCAGGCCGCCAGGGAGAACGGAGCCACGGATGCGGATATTTCCGCGGCGATCGGCACCGCAATGTTCGGTGTCGCGGGGAAATGCAAAAATTACGCGACGGCGGCCATCGAGGAACTGAAACAGCAATAGCCCCTGCCAAAGAGTTCGGGTTTCAGACGGCTTGGCGCACCCTCTGAAGCCCGGACATAATTTTATAGGGCCTTGCCGTGGGATCCGAATCCGGTCCTGATGGAGCCTTTAAAATAAAAATGCAACCAAATTCATCATTATTTATCATTTTTCGAAAGACTGGAACATTCTTTCTACCCGAAAGGAACAGATGAAAGTGTCTGAAGAAAGCAAAAACAGAATCAATTTTTACCTTGCTTATACGCTCTCTGCCTTTGGATATGAGTTTATATTATTTGTTATGACCATAAACGTTTATAAACTTACCGAGCGTCCCATGAGTGTCGGGATATTCATGGCACTTTCCTTAATTCCGAAACTGCTCTCCCCTTATTTCGGCTCGCTGTCGGATCGATACAGGCGAGAGATGGTATTTGGCCTGGCGGCGGGACTCACGGGCTTGCTGGTGATTACCATCAACACGTTTGAAGACATTCGATGGATATATGTGCTCTGGTTTTTTGTATCGATTCTTGCGGTGATCATCGTTAACGCGCGCACGGCAATCATGACCGAGGTTACAACCAAGGGTGATTACGTCGGGATGAATTCGGTTGTATTGATGGCTCTCAATTTCGCGAGAATATTCGCGCCTCTGTTAGGAGGGATTATCGTGGGTATCTGGTCGGCGAAATTTATCCTGTATTTCACGGGAGCTGTGCACTTTCTGGTGATGATTTTCAGCTTGTTGATCCGGTTTGCAGCGAAAGATACCAAAAGAACCTCGGCGCATATAAAGGAGGGCTTTCAATTTATCATCGGTAATTCCCAATTGAGTTATCTGCTCACGTTGGCCGTCTGTTGGCGCTTGTTCCTGGGTTATCAACTATCGCTTTTCGTGGTGTACGTGGAAACCGCTCTTGGACAACAAGATACCCAATACGGAATATTCATGTCGGTAGTCGCAACGGGCAGCATTATTGGCAGTTTCCTGGGTAGCAAGATCGGCAAAATAATGGACCACCGCAGACTCATCCATTGGGGGATCGGCGCTCACTATTTGTCTTTTGTACTGCTGGGATTGATCGACAATTACACGGTAGCCCTGGTGACTGTTTTTTTGAGCTTCATGATCTTTTACGCGACCATCGTGGGAGTTCACTCCCAACGCGATAAGGAGATACGGACCGATCTGCGGGGTCGGATCGCCGGCTCGACGATTGCAGCAACCTCGATTGCGGCCGTCATATCGGTGCTGGTCGGAAGTTATTTCGCCGGAATCTTCGGAGTGGGAAAGGTGCTGATTTCCGGTGGAATACTAGGCACCGTGAGTCTGATGATAATGGGGCTCGCTTTTCCCAAATCCGCCGCACTCCATGAAAGGTACAACAAAGCGTAAAACAAGGGAGCCTGATCCTTGAGGTCAAGGACGTCTTTTAAAAAAGCAATTTTTGAATATTGTAATGAAAATATGATCCCCTATGTTTTATTTCTATTGATAGCCTTCAAGAAACGCGGGATTCTATTCTCTGAAACCGCCGCTGGTATTCACTTGGTAGAAGGCCCGTATGTCTGAGAAATATTTTCCTAAAAGAGCTGCTGTCTTCATAACCGACACGGTAAACAATTTCATCGAATGAGAGATTCTGTGTCTCTATCATCTTTTTGGCTGCCTTAACCCGGGCTCGCTGTAAATAAATCAGGGGAGTATCTCCGGTCGCGGCCTTAAACCGTCGCTCGAATGTCCTGCGGCTCATCCCAAATCTGCGGGCCAGTTCCTCATAGGGATAGTTCTGATCGAAATTCTCCTCTATCAGCTTCTGTACCGACAGGATCTGAGTATCATGGTGGTCTTTTTGAAACTGAAAGATAGAGTAAGGGGTTTGAAGGGTCCGTCCGATATCGGAGATCATGGCCTTTGAGCTTTGCAGCGCCACCTCGTGTCCGCAATACTTTTCCACCAGGTAAAGGGCAAGATCCGTCCCGGCGTTCATGCCGCCCGAGCAAAAAAGATCCCCCTCGTCCGTAATCAACCGCTCCGGTTTGAGATCGATCAGGGGATACCTTTGCCTGAAATCATCGGCAGCGCCCCAATGAGTCGTTGCCGTTTTTCCGTCCAGCAGCCCTGTTTCGGCCAACACAAAGGCACCAGTGCATATGGTTGCGATGTGCGCACCCCTTTGATAATGATGTTTGAGCCAATCAACCGCCTCGCTCTGATATTTCATCGTCTTATCAATATTGAGAATGGAAGAAACCACGATCAGATCGGTGGATTCCCAGTCGCGGATTGAACCGTCGGGCAACAGGCCTATCCCGTTCAAGCACTTGAGGGGCTTGCCGTCGGTCGTGACGATCTTTGTTTCGAAAAAAGGCCTAGGCTTCCGCCCCTGGAAGTAATTCCATATGACCCCTGTCTGATAAAAAATATCCATGGGACCAATAACCGTCGAAGCCATTGTGTTGAACATGGCCAGAATCGTAACCCTTTTCATGTTATCCCCTTATTTTGGCGTAATTGACAATTTATATGTCATATATGCCACTTTCGCTGGTATTAATCAAGCTATATATTGAAGGTGAATATTATTTTGTGATGAGAGTTCTTGAAGCCCGGATCGCGACCGGTAGACCCACAAAGAGGAGGTAAAGCAAATGCAATGGACAACAAGAGATCTTTTGGATGATTACAGGCACGCAGACTTTTCTAAACGCCTGCACCTGTATTTGCAGTATCGGGAACTAAGACATGAGTTTATAGAAATAGATCGAAACGAACTTTCGCCTGCAACGCTTGGCAGCAAGCCCGAATGTAAACGGCTTCCCAGGTCCCGCAACCGCGCTTTTCTCTGGCTGATGCCCGGGTTCGTGAAAAGGCACTGCCAGCAAAGCATCGAACACTACGGGGGAATGCAGCTCCCAGAGTATGTAGGCGATAGTACGACTTAAGACTATTAGACAATATTAAAATATCCAACCTTGCTTGAGGCAAGAGGCAACGCGTTGGTCGCAATGCAAGGATACCTTTATGAATCTGTACCTTAGACTAATCTGGATTATTGTTCGTTCATTCTTTAAGCCCCCGATTGATTTTGCCGACAAAGTATCTATTGCCCTTCGTATCCTGCCTAACGATCTGGATCTCAATCGCCATTTGAATAACGGACGCTATTTGACACTTCTTGATCTGGGTAGTATCGATCTTTTTCTTCGAAGCGGCGTCTTAAAACGCGCTATTCGTAAAGGTTTTCGTCCTATGTTAGGTGGCTTGATTGTGACTTATCGAAAGGGCTTGTCACTATTTGAACGCTGTAACCTCACGATGCAGCTGGAAGCTTGGGATGAGCGTTGGAATTATTTTAGGTTTGAATTCAGGAATTCAGATGGTCATCTTTCTGCAGCAGGTTATTTTAAAGGCGCTCTTGTATCAAAAAAAGGTTTAATCTCAAATAAAGTGGCGGATGAGATATTTGGCTATGAGCGCAGTACTTGTAAATTACCCCCAGCGGTTGCGAATTGGATTGAGTCTGAAAACGCTATATTGCAAGGGACCGTCACCTAACCTGGCGCCAGACTCTGTGAAAACTCCATATTTTGAAATTCTTAAAGTTGTAACCTATTGATTTTAAAAAACTGCATTTATAAAAAATGGACGTTACTTCCCTTTGCCTGACCCGTCATTTAATTTCCCGGGTTGATATTTTGGTCCAGTTCCCGAGTCAGTTTGTTAATTTGAAATTCCGCCTGGAGATGTAAGTGAGCGCTGATCTTTTTTTCCTTTCTTTTGGTGTTTTATCCCAAAATACGGCAACATCTTTTTCAGTTTAGGAAAAACCGATATCAAAAAACTGAGTTGTACGAAATCTTAAAAATTTTATGTTGAATATTCAATTGGATATGCTATTGGAAAGGGTATTATTAGCCGTTCGAAACTCCAACATGGAGGTAATATCTTGATCACAGAACTTTGTAAGAAATATCTTGATGCACTGAATGAAGGTAGTATAGAAAAAGTTTTGTCGCTTTTTGACTCTAATGCTGTGGTTGTATCTCCATTGTATGGAACAATATCTGCTACAACTTTTTACCAATATCTTT
>JAUWOH010000245.1 GCA_030612225.1 Desulfobacteraceae bacterium | reverse complement strand
CGGACTTTTGCTTCACACGGCAAGCTTCCGGGCGTCACAAAATCGAGTTGGTAGTATCATAAAGATTATACCATTAACATAAGACCTAAAACTTAACACCTAAAACTTGCTGCGTTCGACTTTGGACGAATTCATCAAATTTTAATCGGAGAAAAAAAATGTCGATGAGCGATCCAGTAGCCGATATGTTAACACGAATAAGAAATGCTGCGAAGGCTAAGTTTAACAGTGTTGATATTTCAGGCTCAAAGCTAAATAGCGAATTGGCAAAAGTATTAAAAAACGAAGGGTTTATCAGAAATTTTAAATTTATCAAGGATGAAAAGCAGGGAGTTTTACGTATCTACCTTAAGTACGGTGAAGACCAGAGCAACGCAATATATGAGCTCAAACGTGTCAGCAAGCCGAGCAGGCGGGTTTATACAAAGAGTAAAGATATAAAGCCTGTTTTTAATGGTCTTGGAATAGCGATATTATCAACATCCAAAGGAATAATGACTGATAAAACGGCAAGGAAAGAAAATGTGGGGGGGGAGATTCTCTGCAATATATGGTAGATTCAAAAGGGAGCAGCAAATGTCGCGAGTAGGTAAAAAACCGATAACAATACCTGAAAAAACCAAGATAACTTATAAGGACAGGAAGGTTACAGTACAGGGTGAAAAAGGTGTACTGACAAGATTGATTAATTCTATGATCGATCTGAAAATAGAAGATGGTATTATAAATGTAATAATGATGAAAGACGACAGAATTGGACGATCTTTGCAAGGTCTTACCCGGAGCCTTGTTGCAAATATGATAACCGGTGTGAACAAAGGGTTTGAACGTGTTCTGGAAATTAACGGGATCGGTTATCGAGCTGAATTAAATGGCAAAACTATTGTATTAAATCTTGGTTATTCAAATCCAGTCAAATTTGAACTTCCTGAAGGCATTTCAGCAGCCATTGACAGGAACAATATTATAAAGCTTTCCGGAATAGATAAGGAGAAGCTGGGGCTAACAGCTGCTGCAATAAGACAATTAAGGCCTCCAGAGCCTTATAAGGGAAAAGGAATCAAATACGCAGGGGAGCGGATTCAAAGAAAAGCTGGGAAAACCGGAGTGAAATAGCCATAACAGGGATATTAAAAAGATGGGGTCTTTAAATTTAAGAAAACAGGCACGACTAAAGAGAAAAAAGAGAATAAGGAAAAAGGTGTTCGGCGGCCTGGAAAAGCCAAGGCTATGTGTGTTCAGAAGTACAAAGCATATATATGCGCAGGTTATAGATGATACGACGGGCCATACTCTTGCTTCAGCGTCGAGTATGGAAAAAGATGCAAAAGAGCATTTAGAAAAGGGCAATAAGGCTGCAATAGCAAAACACATCGGAAAAATTGTTGCTGAACGCAGCATGGGAAAAGGTATTAAAAAAGTAGTATTTGACAGGAACGGTTATTTATACCATGGGCGAGTTAAGGCTGTTTCTGATGGTGCACGGGAAGCAGGGCTTAAATTTTAGCCGAATTTAAGCGAAATATAGGAGGCAGATAGTTGTATAAACAAAATACAGACGATAACCAGTTAATAGACAAGGTAGTTCATATTAACAGGGTTGCAAAAGTCGTAAAAGGCGGGCGCAGGTTCAGTTTTAGTGCAATAGTTGTTGTTGGTGATGGTGAAGGATCTGTTGGCTTCGGGCTGGGTAAGGCAGGAGAAGTGCCGGAAGCAATTCGTAAAGGTATGGAAAAAGCGAAAAAGAGCATGGTAAAAATATCCCTGGTAGATGGAACAATACCTTACGAAATAATAGGAAGATTTGGTGCAGGAAAAGTTCTGCTGAAACCTGCATCTCAGGGAACCGGTGTTATCGCAGGAGGTGCTGTAAGAGCTGTTCTTGAGGTTGCCGGTGTTCAAAACATTCTTACAAAATGTATGGGATCGCACAACCCGCATAATGTGGTTAAAGCGACTTTCACCGGCCTTAAACAACTTCAAAGCAAAGAGCAGGTGGCCAAAAGACGCGGAATTAACGTTGAAGACCTTTAAGTTGAAGATTGATGAGTTTAAGCGTTTGGGAAGCACTCTAAGGAAGCAGTAGATACGAATAAGCAAAGGAAATTTTAGATGGCGGGAACATTGAAAATAAAGCTTGTCAAGAGCATGATAGGAAGACCTGAAAAGCACCGAAGGGTATTGCGAGGTATGGGGCTGAAAAAGCTTAATAGAATTGTCGAGCTTCAGGATAAACCATCTATCCGCGGGATGATAAACAAAGTATCGCATCTGGTGAAAGTTGAGGAGAATATTGATGAAGCTTAATGAATTATCGCCTGCAGCCGGATCACATAAATTAAAAAAACGCCTGGGACGTGGTGTTGGGTCAGGTACAGGCAAGACAGCAGGCAGGGGAACAAAGGGACATAACAGCCGTTCCGGCGGAGGTGTAAGACCTGGGTTTGAGGGCGGCCAGATGCCTATCCATCGCCGTTTGCCAAAACGTGGATTCGCAAATATTTTTAGAAAGAAAATAATAGAAGTAAACATTCGTGACCTGTCAAGATTTGAAAGTGGTAGCACGGTAGATGAAGCAGCACTAATACGAGTGGGACTTGTTAAAGGAAAAAGAGACGGAATAAAACTTCTTGGCTTGGGTGAGATAGGTTATCCGCTTCAAATTAAGATAAACAGGGTCAGTGAGAATGCCAGGAAAAAGATTGAATCGGCTGGCGGAAGCATAGAGGTTGTATAAATGATTGGCGGCGGGTTTGGCAATATATTCAAAATTCCCGAACTGAAAAAAAGGATTTTTTTCACTCTTGCGTTTTTAATTATATACCGTGTGGGAGTGCATGTGCCGGTTCCTGGTATAGACGCTGCTGCACTCGCTGAAATTTTTGACAGAGCTAAAGGGACTATACTCGGAATTTTTAATATGTTTTCCGGAGGTGCTTTAGAGCGGTTATCTGTTTTCGCTCTTGGGATTATGCCATATATCAGCTCATCAATTATTTTGCAGCTTATGACAGTAGTTGTGCCGCATCTTGAGCGACTGAAGAAAGAGGGCGAGCAGGGGCGGAAAAAGATTACTCAATATACTCGATACGGAACCGTTGTTTTAAGTATCATACAGGGTTTTGGTATAAGTGTCGGTCTTGAAAGAATGGGGGCAGTTATCGAACCGGGATGGTCTTTTCGAATGATGACGGTTATTACCCTTACTGCCGGAACTGCATTTATCATGTGGCTGGGGGAACAGATTACTGAACGTGGTATCGGCAACGGTATTTCTCTAATTATATTCGCCGGCATTGTAGCCAGTATGCCGACAGCGATTGCAAATACATTTCGCCTTGTTTCAACAGGAGCGATGGGAATATTTCCTGTGCTGGTTTTGACTGTTATGATGGTTCTTGTTGTGGCTGTTATTATATTTGTTGAACAGGCTCAGCGCAGAATACCTGTTCAATATGCCAAAAGGATTATCGGAAGAAAAATGTATGGCGGACAGAGTACGCACCTGCCGCTTAAGATTAATACATCAGGTGTAATACCGCCGATTTTCGCTTCATCAATTATGATGTTTCCGGCAACTATTGCAAGTTTTATAACAATTGCCTGGATGCAGAATATTGTTTCCTCAATAACACCTGGTAATGTTGTATATGAATTGTGTTATGTGGGGATGATATTCTTTTTCTGTTACTTTTATACAGCCGTTACATTTAACCCGGTTGACGTGGCAGATAATATGAAAAAACAGGGCGGTTATATTCCCGGTATTCGTCCGGGTAAACGTACCGCAGATTATATTGACAGGGTATTAACACGGATTACTCTTGGTGGGGCTGTATATGTTTCAGCAGTATGCGTTTTGCCATCAATCCTGATAACAAAATTTAATGTTCCTTTTTATTTTGGTGGTACCGCACTTTTGATTGTAGTAGGGGTTGCAATTGATACGATTGCACAAATGGAATCGCACATGTTGAGCCGCCATTACGAAGGATTTTTGAAAAAAGGCGGAGCAAAGATGAAGGGGCGATTTTGATATGGTGGTTTTAAAATCACCTAAAGAAATTGAAAAGATACACGCGAGCAATCAAATCGTTGCAAAGATTCTTTCTGTACTTGAATCAGAGGTCAAACCGGGAGTTAACACGCTTTATTTAGATAAACTTGCAGAAGATCTGGCAAGGGAGAATGGTGCAAAGCCGGCATTTAAAGGCTACAGGGGTTTTCCCTATTCACTCTGCGCTTCGGTTAATGAAGCAGTTGTTCATGGGTTTCCTTCTAAAAGGGCACTTAAAGAGGGCGACATTTTAAGCATGGATTTTGGAGTTCTTTTTGGCGGCTATTATGGAGACTCCGCGTTAACTGTGGGTGTTGGAAAGGTATCAAAGTCTGCCCGCAGGCTTATGAATTTTACGGAACAGGCGCTTTATAAAGGAATTGAAAAAGCAGTAGTAAATGGCCGGCTTTCAGATATTTCCCATGCAGTTCAAAAGCATGTGGAAGATGCCGGGTTTTCAGTTGTTCGTATATTTGTAGGACATGGTATTGGCAGCAGTCTTCATGAAGATCCCCAGATACCTAATTTTGGGAAACCGGGCATGGGAATACACTTAAAAACGGGGATGACGATAGCTGTTGAACCCATGGTAAATGAAAAAGGATATGAGGTTGAGATACTTGAAGACGGGTGGACAGCGGTAACAAAAGATGGTGGCTTATCCGCACATTTTGAACATACCATAGCAATTACCAATAATGGTCCTGCTATTCTAAGTGCAAGAGATGGGAGTAGATGATGGCTAAAGAGGAATTGATAAAAACAGAGGGAACTGTCCTTGAGACTTTGCCTAATGCAATGTTCAAAGTGGAACTGGAAAACAAGCACCAGGTCCTTGCACACATTTCCGGGAAGATGCGTATGCATTTTATCAAAATCTTACCTGGAGACAAAGTTTCGGTTGAGCTTTCGCCATATGATCTTAGCAGGGGCAGGATAACTTACAGGGCAAAATAGTACCTGCCGGTTTTCGATATGCTCCAACGGATCAGGAAAAAAGGAGTTTCAGATGAAAGTCAGGGCATCGGTTAAAAAAATGTGCAGAAAATGTAAGATAGTCCGCAGAAAAGGGGTTGTAAGGGTAATCTGCGAAAATAAAAGGCATAAACAAAGGCAGGGATAAAAGGAGGATAAGCTTTGGCAAGAATTTCGGGTGTAGATTTACCCAAGCGTAAGCGAGTTGAGATCGG
>JAUWOH010000151.1 GCA_030612225.1 Desulfobacteraceae bacterium | reverse complement strand
AACTCATAGTTAATTAGTTTAACTGCTATCAACTCATCTGTTTAACCCTGAACCCTGAAGCGTGAACCCCGGAACTTTGAACCAGTTACATTTTATATATATCTATCTTTAAAAGAGTTTTTATGTCAACACAAGATCAATCGACCAACTCTTTGGGAGATGATCCAAATTTACTTGTATTTTATAGATAATCCGCTTATGGTTATTTCATAATATCTGAAGTTTACACGAGTTGGAGACTTTCATAAACAAAATTAACTATCTTTTTTAAAAGGATAGTCACGTAACACTCAACTAAATGTCAAACTGTTTTAGCGGAGGACTCTATGTCACAAAACAAGGTTGTAGTACAATTTAAAGACGGCAAAATAATGAAAGGAAATACCAGCGACTTTTTTCCTAATAAAACACGGTTTCATTTGACAACGCTAAGCGGTGATATGGAAAATATTGATGTAGAACAGTTAAAGGCGGTATTTTTTGTAAAAGAAAGTGAGGGAAATGAATCCCACAGCGATCAATATGAAGATGAAATAGCAGGAGGAGGTCGAAAGATTAAAATTGAGTTTTTAGATAGCGAAGTAGTAATAGGATATACCCTTTCATACTCACCAGACCGTCATGGTTTCTTCATGACACCTGCCGACCTTAAGGGTAATAATGAACGCATTTTTGTGGTAAAATCAGCAACAAAAAATGTAGATTTCGTATAAATATTTGTAACCGTTCACAGGTTCAGAGGTTCAGGGTTCAGAGGTTCGAAGTTCAATGCAAATCTTAACCGTTGATACGCTAACCCTGAGCTTTGGTTGCGACTTCAGGTTAAAAAAGTAAATTCATGGCACAGCGGGTTGATTCATACGTAAAACGGCGGGCTAATTCGATTGAGAGTTCCGCCGGAACTCATTTATTCCATCAGGCTTTACCAAAAAAGAAACGTTGAACCCTGAACCCTTGAACCCGTGAACGGTTACGAACTATCTGAGTTCTCCGACTTTTTCTTCGACAGCTTCCAGAATCTTTCCGCTTTGTATAAGGCTTTTTACACTTTCGATATCTTTAGACAGTATGCGATCGCTGTCGAGATGGGAAACTGTGCCACGTATGACGTTATATGCCGCCATAGTCCCTTCCCCTGGTTTCATATTGGTGAAAAGATCCATGGCCTGAGCTCCACATAAAAGCTCAATAGCGATAACGTTTTCCGTGTTTTTAATAATCTCCCGGCATTTACGCGCAGAAATAGTTCCCATGGATACGTGGTCTTCCTTGTTTGCTGAAGTTGGAATAGAGTCCACGCATGCAGGGTGGCAGAGGACCTTGTTTTCCGAAACAAGGGAAGCAGCCGTGTACTGTGCAAGCATGAACCCTGAATTCAGTCCTCCGTCACTTACAAGAAAGGCGGGAAGCCCGCTTAGCTTGGGGTTTACGAGCCGTTCAATGCGCCTTTCCGAAATATTCGCCATTTCAGCGACACCCATGCATAGAAAGTCCATTGCGAGAGCAACCGGCTGCCCGTGAAAATTTCCACCCAGAAGAAACTCCTCAGTTTCCGGAAAAATTAGCGGATTGCCTGTGGAAGAATTAATTTCTATTTTTACTACGTTCAATGCATATGCAATTACATCTTTACTTGCCCCGTGCACCTGTGGAGAACATCTAAGAGTGTATGCATCCTGAATGCGGTGGCAGTCTTTATGGGAAGTAATGATTTCGCTGTTTTTGGTTATCCTGTCCATATTGTCCGCTGCCAAAGCCTGTCCCGGGTGTGGCCGCAGTTGATGAATTCTTGGGTCGAATTCTGTTTTGCTGCCCATGAGAACTTCAAGACTCATGGAAGCTGCGATGTCGATTATTTTGGAAAGTCTTAAGGAATCATAAACAGCAAGCCCGGCGATAGCAGTCATAACCTGCGTTCCATTCACCAGTGCAAGTCCTTCGGCTGCTTTCAGACGGATCGGATCCATACCGCATTTTTTTAAGGCTTCTTTCCCTGACAGCCTTTTGCCCTCATAAAAAGCTTCCCCCATTCCAATTAGAACAAGAGAAAGGTGAGCCAAGGGCACCAGATCTCCACTTGCTCCAACAGATCCCTTTTCCGGTACAACGGGACAAATGCCTGCGTTTAAAAGCCTGATAAGCTGTAGTACTGTCTCAAGACGAATGCCGGAATGCCCCCTTGCCAGATCCTTTATCCTTAGGGCCATGACAGCTCGAACAATCTCTTCTTCCAGAGGGTTGCCAACTCCAGCGGCATGGCTCATGAGAATATTTGTCTGGAGCTGCCCAGAGTCCTTTTTAGGAATAGTCACATCGCTCAAGGCTCCAAACCCTGTTGTGACGCCATAAATTGCTTTTTCTTCTTTCACCAGCCTTTCAATTAATTTTCGGGTTTTAGCAATTCGTTTTTCCGATGCTTTCGTCAACTGAACTCCGGCTCCATTTCTTGCGATGGCAACCAGATCTTCAATAGTCATATTATTAAAACCTAAAAGTAAATCCTGCATAAATTACCTGTCTTTTTTATAAATTGATGCGTGTATGATGAGCAAAATATCAGGCAGAAAAATTTATTACAAGCAAAATGATATATAATTTCGTAAGCCTTCACGGAACGTTGAAATTAGGAGTTGGAAATTTGGCCTTCATGCTTTTGAATCTTCAAAAGAGGGCCTTATAATTCTTATAAAGAACTTGATTATAAAATCAATTTCTGGAGGGCAAAATCAGGCCTGGAAGTCGATTTTGTGCTGGGCGGAGGCGAAGTTGCCATCATCGTGTCGGGGGCAGCTCGAATCGAGAAAAAGGACTTGAGGTCCCTGAACGCTTTTATAGAGGAATATTCCCCACAGAAGGCAATGGTTGTATGCAATGAGAGAGAAGAGAGAGTTCATGGCAAGATACGAATAATGCCCTATAAAAATTTCCTGCGTGATTTGTGGGAAGGTAATATCATTCGATAATCAGTGTGCAGCCAGCGGGAAGTTCCTTTTGATAAAATCGTTATGCCGGTAAAAAAGAGCATTATGCAGGTGATGACCATCTTATTTGGCAACACCTTCAGCAGCAACAAGTTCGGCGACAAAGCTTCCAACTATTACCTTGCTTTTTATCCTGACCGGCATTTTTCGTTTATCAGCCGTAAGCCATATTTTGATTGTAGCATTTTTACTCTTTCTAAACACACCGCTTAGATCTTTTAGCTCAGGTTCTAAAAGGTATGTATCATATTTTCCGCTTTTCAGCTTTATTGTTTCCCTTTTAATTACTTTCGCACTTCCTATAACACATTTTTTGCCATCAGTTACCGGCTTTTGAAGGATAAATTTTTCTTCAAAGTCACAGATACGTGAATAGTAAAATATAGATAAAGGGTCAAGTGAGCCCGGTAATAGTGAAACAGGCTTTCGTTTTCTGTCGAAGTTTGAATATTGAGCTTCATTTATATCCCAGTTGAAACTTACAACTACATCTCGTTTGTGTTTTTTGCCTGCTTGCCTTTTCTTATATAAAATTGAGCGGGTCATATCAATGTCGGTATAGGAATCAATTCTGTCTCGAATTTTATAGATCGTATCAAAAAATTGATTGGTTTTTACTGTCAAAACAAAATGATATGTCTCGATACCACTAATACTTTTAATGGGAAGCACCTCGAGCACTGCTTCGCCGGCCGGAAGGTAGCACCATTTTAGCTTAAATGTCAGTTTCTCACCCGGGCTAAAAGGAAATTCGGTTTTGTTGTTTTTAGCATTGCACGGGAAGACATAACCGGTAATGAAGGTTATAATCAGGAATAGTAAAGAAGATATCAGCAGATTTGATAAATTAAGTCTGACCGTTGAAAGTGTGACTTTTATATTAGGCAATTTCAAAACCTTTTCCCCCGCTCAAAGTCCGGGATCTTCGACTTAAACTCGAACCCCACTTAAATAAAAAAAAGATTTAATCCCGATGAGATAGGCATTGCATTTTATTAGGCAGGGCAGGCAAAAATTACCTTTTATAAAGGTCTCCCAGAATAGCACGGCTGCTTTAAAATGTATTTAATAAATAAAATCATACCGCTTTTTTCAGCAGCGGCTGCTGGATTGAGGAGAGTTCGTGGCCTTTTAACAGGGATGAAATAAGTTCTTTGACTGAAATGATTTTGTCTATCCTGTAGGCATTTTTACCGGCAAATGCATAACCGTGTTTCATGTTGCCTCTCTGGGCATTTAACAGAGCAAATGCGATACAGTAAGGGCTTTTTTGATAATCGCATGACTTAATGCAGTGATATGGGCACTTAAATGGTTTTTTCTTCCCCTGAGTAACATCCTCAAGGAATTTATTATTAACAGCTCTGCCCGGAAGGCCTACAGGGCTTTGAATAATTGCCATATCTTCTTCTTTGGAGTCAACATATGTCTGCTTGAACCTTATATTCGCATCACATTCATGGGTGGCAACAAAACGCGTTCCCAATTGGACGCCTGCAGCTCCCATCTTTATATATTTTTCAATATCATTCGGGGTATAAATTCCTCCTGCCGCTATTATCGGAATTTCTTTATCCTGTTCGTCTTCAAAAGGCTTAACCGCCTCAATAACTTCAGGAACCAGGTTCTCAAGGGAAAACGCTGAATCATCAATCTGCTCAAGCTTAAAGCCGATATGCCCGCCGGCCTTGGGACCTTCCACTACAAAAGCATCAGGCAGATAATTATATTTTGACAGCCATTTTTTGCAGATTAGCCTGGCCGCCCTGCCTGATGATATGATTGGAACAAGCTTTGTGCAGGAATCTTCTTTAAGATACCCAGGCATATCAAGGGGTAGTCCTGCCCCTGCGAATATAATATCAACTTTCTCCTCAATGGCAGTACGCACTGTATCGGCAAAATTTGTCAATACCACCATTATGTTGACACCGATAATACCGTCGCTCATTTGCCTGGCTTTCCTGATTTCCTTTTTCATTCCCCTGATATTGGCTTCTAGGTAATTTGTACGGTAATCAGGCTCTCTCAGACCTATTAATGCGGTTCCAATGACACCGATCCCATCTTCATTGGCAACTGCCGAGGCAAGTCCTGAAAGAGAAATTCCAACGGACATGCCACCTTGAATTATCGGTACCCTTGCTTCTAAATCGCCTATTTTAAGTACAGGTAGTTTCATATATTGTTTTCCAAATCTTTTGTAAAAGGTCTCTAAGAATTCGCCATGCTTTCTTTGTTTGAGCATTAAATTATAATGCAAAAGTTATATAAAGTACATGCTTGAACATTGGTTTTACAAAAGTTTTACAATTAGATTTGATGGCGTCGTAGAAAATCCCATCTACTGCGTTGCAGCGGTTTTTCAGAAACTCGGCATACTACATGTATTGCCTCGTCACTGAAAAACCACTGCGCCTTGTGAACTTTCTACTTAGCACCCCAAGGGCATTTCCTGCGGGCACCATCGATGATACTTTTTACGAAACTATAAACCAAAAAAAGTCCAGTTGATTTATTCTAATGTTTTTATGATGTTAAGTATGTTTTTTAGAATCTTGTTTTTTAAGTCTGAATGTCATAAAAGAGTGTTTTTTAATTGATTTTTTAAGTCTGTTTGATAATTACATAGATAATGGGTTATATCAATAAAAAAACCCTTCAAGGTCGATAAAGCCTTGAAGGGTAGGAGGGATGTCTTTATATCAGGAAGAAATAAACTGATATATGACATCCATGAACGGGCAAACATAAACGATAGTTAAAATCCTTGCCCTATATAAGCGAGTGGAAATTTAAAACACCTGCCTACAATTTTTATATTGCTGCTCTTTCAACTACTCTTTCATATATATCTTGCCATACCCAGCGGTCTTTATTCGCTCTACTATTACTTGAATTACAAACCGTGATTAAATTATTTGGTTTACAGTCTTTTTTTACATAATTTACATGATGAATACATAATTTTGAACTATCGCATAAACACAGCGGATTTTGACAAGTATAATTATCTCTTTCTTTGATACTTTCCTTGTATTCCTTATCAATCCATACATCACAATAAGGCTCACAGGATATACCGCCTTTCCATTGTGAATTTAATTCACCCATATATTTTCCTTTCAATGCTTCACTCATTTTTCTTTTATATTCATCTGAACGCTTTTTACCATAATACGGATGATTTTTTCCTTTCTTTGCTTCACTCATATTCTTTTTATGTTTGGCTGTATGCTTCCTGCCTTTTGCCTTTTCACTCATTTTCTGTTTACTTTCTTCAGTGTGCTTCTTTCCATACATAGGATGATTTTTTCCTTTAAGTGCTTCACTCAATTTTTTTTTATGTTTGACTGTCTTTTTATATACTCCTGTTGGCATTTACATATTTTCCTTTTTTTAATTCTTTATATAATAACTTTCACCGGGATTGTTTCCATCTATTGAAACGACTTGACCAATTTTTCTATTATCTATCAAATCTTGCAGGTCTCGGAATAGTTCTTTTTTGTTTTCAAATTTTTCAAGCAAATCTTTTAATAAAATACTTCCGTTCTGTTTTAATTCTTGTAATAGTCTTTCTTGATTAGTCATAATTTTTATTTTTTCTTTACTCTCCAATTTTTTATTCCATGGGATATGGCCTTTTTTAAATGGCATTGTTTTTCGCCTCATTTTCATTTTTTATTTCTTTGTAGATAACATCCAGAATTTTGAGTTGAACGGGGACAGGAAAAACTTGTAATGTGTCTTTTATTCCATCGTATATTTTATCATCTACATCAGCCGTTTTTAAATCAAGGCCCATCTCAGATAATGTTTTTTTATACTCAAGATATTTTGGATGGTTCTGAATAATCTTTTTCAACTCTGCTTTTGCTTGTTCGTCTTTCCGTTCAATTATATAATCCAGAACTTTTCTAATTTTATTTTTTATCATCTTTTCTCACCTGTCTTAAAACTTCGTCTATCTTCAATTTGGTTGATAAGCCTTCGCATAACTTTCTTGCTTGGCTTTTTTGCTTGTCTGTTTTTAAGATTTCAAT
>JAUWOH010000282.1 GCA_030612225.1 Desulfobacteraceae bacterium | reverse complement strand
ATCACTGATAGACTTGGTATGTTTCAATATGCCGGGTTCAAGCATTATCCTATCCCTGAATTCAGATTGATCTGAATATGTCAATAAAACCCGATGTATGCCTCACTTTTTATGAGAATTGCTAAGATAAAGACAAGGACTTTTAATTTCATGGTTTGTTTTCCCTTTTTCCGGTTCAATGCCTATTCCCAGACGTCTAAATATGCCGATATTTGAATCCTTTATAACATACCCCGGTTTATAATAAAAGCGGAACGCCCTGTCTTGATATATTCTTACCTCTCATTCATACCATTTGGCATGTGATGTATTATTTCCAGTCTTGACATACGATTTTAATTTTAGAAAGAACAAGGGAGACGGAAAAGCCTGGGTGCCCCAAAAACATGTAAATTGGAGATTTTTAGAATATTCTGTTTGGGAAGGTGTTGCTTTTACAGATCGGTGTGATTCTGGCGAATGATTATTTCGATTACATCAAAGGCATTGACAGTGAAGATCGAATGGGCCCTGTTCGCGTCTAAAAGCAGCCGTTCTTTAGCTTCCCTTTTTACGATATCTCGTGTATAGAAAGGTATTGTAGATAATCGAAAATAATACTCGACTGCCAATATCCACATAGCAAAGGAAAAATGCAGAATGTATAAAGTTATGATTCGAATAGGAAGTACCGGAAAAAGTAAACGAGCTACTTTTGAGGACCCTGCTGAGGCGGAAAAATATTTTAATGAGCTTTGCCGGCGTCGAACCGAATATCCCGCAACAGTAGTTCTCAGCTACAGAATTCTGGTTAAAAAAAAGTATCGCATCGATAAAGACTTCAAAGGCGAGCGCTTCATTTTAAATGAAGATCTAACCCCTTAGAATTTATCAATACGCTTCGAACCAGCTGCAACTTCCGGTCAAACTCTGTAAGGCATAAAAAAAGAACAATTGGTAGAGCCAATTTCAAAACGCCCCCTTTCGAAGTCTTCGGGCTGAAACATTTTGAAACAGGCTCACTTAACAATATTTTGCATCAATTCTTTTCCAAATGCTTTCTGATATTTACCATACCTTCGACTTTATAGTGTTTGATACCGCTATATTTGTTTATAATATCTCCTGCTTCTCTATTTAACCCCACTTGCTTTTCGCTTATTTCAGTACGAAATCCCTCATAGAATGGACCCAGGTTGATAGCTTTGCCTGTATAAGTATCATGGATCTTTGTGTGTGGATGAGCTAAAAGCCATCTCATTTGAAAAGTAGTAATAGAATTCTCAGGTACACTGTCCATAAAATTTTCTAGTTCTCTAATATCATCTTCGATCAAATTGTCCCAACCTAATATGAAATTCGCATTAATATGTATTTTATATTCATGACATAAACGAAGAAATTCTAACACCTCATCCGTAGTAGCGCCTTTGCCAATATATTTCAACATCCGATTAGTTGGAAACTCCATGCCAAAACCTAGTACAAGTTTCGGAAATCTGCCGCCATTCTCGGTTAACACTTCCTTTAAAGCTATATTTTCCGCTTTAGCGGGTCTTACGAACAGCCGATACTCAATGTCATTCCTGAGGGGTAGTGCAGGCAGTACTTCTCTTATGTATTTCGTTGTTATAGATCCCGTATTTAAACGTACTATTTTATGCCCATCATGTTCCATGTCTTCAAACTCATATTTCATATGATTTCTCTTCCTGAAGACTTCCTTTGCATGAAGAGCAATGTTACAGAATACGCATTTACGCCAATAACATCCGTTATCCAACGTATACGAAAAATAGACGCGGCTGTCATTAGGCACAAATTCAGGCACATCAACCTTCCATCTTCCGGAAAAGTTTGGAACCCCAAACCAATCTTCTACACTTTTGCCGGTTATTTCTAAGTTCGATGGCAACATATCATAACTGTCAAGCTTTAAATAAACAGGATGCCATCCTTTTTTATCGATTCGGCGTTCTGCCGCAATAGGACCTCCTACTATAAACCTGATCTTCGGATATTCTTTTGCCCATACATATGATTGATACAAATGATTCATATAAATAGCACTTATGTATACCGTACCCTCATTGATGGGTAGTTCTCTATTTTCATATGTCTCACCTAAGTACCATTTTGTACGGTCTATCTCATGTTCGGTCCAATAAAAA
The DNA here is from genome assembly GCA_030612225.1 of Desulfobacteraceae bacterium. Taxonomy (GTDB): domain Bacteria; phylum Desulfobacterota; class Desulfobacteria; order Desulfobacterales; family JAUWMJ01; genus JAUWMJ01. The sequence goes on along the minus strand of JAUWOH010000282.1, from coordinate 2,578 downwards.
TCGCCTTTGTTTTTACACAGATCATAGGTGTCTGAAAAACCATTACACAAATCAAAATAGCCACTTTTTGTTTTATTGTAGAATTGCAGGAACAAAGTATCACGCATAGTCATAACCTTTCGTCATTTGCTTTCTTTCAATTATCACAGAGCTTCTTTTTCTTGTATATTTGCCGACATTTTTTCAATGCTTTCTTTCCTTTTCTGCCTGACAAATAATAAGGATAGACAACAAATTACTCAAGAGCCAAACATATCCCTTGCCGTTTAACGATTTGGATAAATTAAGGAGTGCGAAACTTAAGCCCTTTATCGTTATTTTAAGAGCTTTTTTACCTATAGTGCATCTTCAATTTTACTTAATATACGGTGGGCTGCATGCGATCCAAGTTCAAGTGCCCTTTCAGCATGCTTGCGAGCAGTTTTATAATTTTTCATCCGATAATGCAAGTCGGCCATATTAAGAAAACTATATGGTACTTTTGGCAAAGCTATGGCAACTTTATTGAAATATTCGAGCGCAACTGTAAAATCATTACTCTCCGATGCCGCCAGACCAAGTTTAAAATACTCGTCGACAGAGCCTTTTTCGCTTGGAACTTGTGGGCTTTCTACTTGCGGCAACGCAGCCTGCGAAAGTGTTCCAGGTGCGGACTCATCTCCGGCGACCGGCGGCTTTGTGCCTGCTGGTTCGGCTAAATCCTGAGCCTGCTTCAAGACTGTTTTATCATGTGCGATAGTTTTCTTAGGCTCTTCGTGCGACAGTTCCAACTGGCCTTCGATTATATGATCCGGCTTAGCTTCGTCGGTTTCAACCGGGGCTTCTTTAGCCGGCGGTTTTCTTTTTTCTTAGCAGGTGGTGCTTTTGAAACAGTTATAAGTTTTGATTTAATTTTTTCCAGTATAGATTGAGCGGAATGCAAGCCCAGATTTAAGGCCTTTTCAGCATGTTGCCGGGCTGTAATATAATCCTCTATGTGGTAATGTAAAATAGCCAGATTAAAAAACCCGACTGCATTATCGGGAAGAATTTCGACGGCCCTGCTAAAATGTTCGATACCTTTATGATAATCTTTCTGCCCGGCGGCTTCAACCCCGAGGGCCATGTATTTCCCGGCATCATCTTTTTGGTCAATTTTTTCATCATCGTCTTTGGAAACAGCCTTTTCTATAGAGGCTGGTGTTGTATTTTCTTTTGAATCTGCTGCTTCGGCCAAAGCAACTGGTTCAGGCTCATCTTTCACCGCTTTTTTATCAGGTTCTGCATCAGCGTGAGATTCCAGCACTTCAGGTTCCTCTTCAGAGCCTTCAACAACTTCGACAGATGTCTCTTGTTCCTTAGGTTCCATGGATCCTGTAGAAGGCAAGGGTACTGATTCTTTAGCCAATTTAGCATCTATCCTTGCCAAAATCGGTTTTAACGTATACTCCCCTAAATCAAACGCTTTTTTAGCATATTTGCGAGCCTGCGGGTATTCCCCCAAAGAGTAATGTATTTTTGTCAGGTGGATATAACTTGGAATTCCATTCGGTAACAACTCAACTACTTTATTGAAATGCTTTATAGCCTCGTGCAATTCTTTCTTTTCAAATGCTGCCATCCCGAGTCTAAAGCTATCGTTAACAGCAGCATCTTTTTCTCGAAGGGATGCATCAACGGCAAACTCCGATTCCTTTTGTTTTTCTGTTTTCAGAAATTCGTCAAGAGTAACAGCATCGGACTCGATAAAAAAGGACTCATCTTCATCTTTCTTAGCAACCTGAGAAGGCTTGATTTTTTCAATCTTCGCAGCAGGTTCGGAACTTGCAGGAGATTTTAAATCAGCCACCATCACAGATTTTATCTTTTCCAGAATCTGGATAGCAGAAGGCGAACCTAAATCAATCGCCTTTTGGGCATGCCTGTATGCTGTTTCATATTCCTTGAGCCTGTAGTTTAAAACAGCTAAACTACAAAACCCGGCCGCGCTATCGGGAATAATTTCAACAGCCTTGTTGAAATGTTCGATACCCTTGTGATAATCTTTCTGCCTGGCGGCTTTAACCCCGAGTGCCAGGGATTTCCTTCCATCATCCTTTTTTTGATCAATTTTTTCATCATCATCTTTGGAAACAGCATCTTCTATAGAACCTGTTGTTGTATTCTCCGTTGAATCGAATGCTTCGTTTAAAGCATCCAGTTCAATACAAATTGTATCTTGTAGCTCTTCTTTAATTTCCTGTTCAGGCTCTTTCTCCGCTGCTTCCGGGTGAAGCTTAGCATAATCATCAGATTCAGGCTCAATCTCTTCAGATCCTTTTTTATAACCTTCTTTCCTATCTATTATATTTTCTGCCACATCTTCTGCAATATCTTCTGTGCTTTTTTCGATAGGTGGCAGGTCTGCCTCCGGTGTAGGCACCGCATCAATTTTTTCTAAAACTACAGTTGCAGATTCTTCACCCAATGCAAGCGCCTGGACGGCATACTTTCTTGCGGTCTCATACTCTTTCTTAAGAAAATATATATCGGCCAGATTCAAAACAACCGTTCCGGCGGTAGGTAATATATCAACAACTTTTAAAAAATATTCAATGGC
>JAUWOH010000396.1 GCA_030612225.1 Desulfobacteraceae bacterium | reverse complement strand
ATGGCAGCCTGAACACTTAACCAGCTTAAAAATTCACCATCTGCCCTTAATAAAACATGCTTCACGCATCCAGGCAGTTGGGCTTTAATCGTTGCAATAAAAGCTGCACACTCTTTGCCGTCAATGGTCACGCCCTTGCGTAGTTTGCCTGCCAGATATTCTCTGGTCTCATCAATAAAACAGAGCACGGGACGATAGCCCTTTTTGCCACGGTTTTTCGTATTATGCCCTTTGCGACCACCCTGCTGATTACCATAGATCGTTTCAACCGTGGTATCGATACTGATATTGATTCTATCATGGTACAAACCACAAAGCTGCCAGAACCTTTCGCGCAGAATGCTCATGATTTTCAGAAAGGAGCTGGCCTGGTTCAATCCCAGGCTGTCAACATAGCGCCAGAAGGTGGTGGCCACCGGAAGTCGCGTTAGCCTAAAAAAACCACAAATTATGGCGTCAAGCCGTACATAAGTAAAATGCCATATTCGATTAAAGCCTATGAATAGAAGCATAAGAATGCCTACAATCATCAAATAATGACCCATCTTAGGATCGCGGGAAGGAGCCTGATAGGTAGAATTGAATATTTCTTTAAACTTAAGCAAATCCAAAAACTTTATCATGGCTAAAAGCCCACCAAATGGGCTTAGCTGCTCAGTACAAGTGTCATATCCTGTTGAGGCATTGATTCTTCTGGTCTCAGCGGAGTTTGCTTTAAATCCTTTACTAGAGCGCTTTTTCCTGCTATGCTTTTTTTGTTGTTTTACCATCTGGGCACCTCCTGTTTTATGGTTTGTTTTTGTCGACACTCCATTATAACAGGATTCCCAGATGGTTTTCTACTTTTTTGCTAATTTATGTGCAAAATTCAGGTATTACATTAATGGTGCATATGGTGGCGTGACACCTCGAAATGAAATAAGCATGCATTTGTATTCCGAAAGGTTGCCAATACCTCTTTCTTTAACTCACACCATTAATAAAGATAATACCCTCTCTAAAAATAAGAAAGAAAACCTTGGTGCTGATGTAATTCGGCTTGTTCAATCATCAGTTGTTATGGACGTTTCTGCAGCAAAAGCAATTAGAGAATGGTTGGATAGTAGAATTAAATTTATCGAGGGAAAAAAAGAATCAGAAAAAAAGGAATAATCGGATGGCAGCGAATCTTATAAAAAGTGAAGACTGGGGTGATGCAAATGAAGATTTTTTGGCAAATTGGCCAAAAAAGGTGAAAGCACCTGAACCTATTTCTATTATGGACTTGAAAACTCCAAAACGGCAGCGCATATGTGGGATGCCTCTGATAGCTCAACTCGTGAGGTTCCTGAAATTTTTTATGATCATAAAATTGAAAAATTAGAAAAAAGATTAAAAAAAATGGAAACCCGGATAGAAGAACTATCTTCAATAGGTTATGAGGAACCTGGTCAAATTGTTTTAAAAGATATTTCTTATGAACAAGCTAAGAAAGAAATAATTGAATATTTTTCAAAACATCATGGTGAAAACATTGATGCCGCTGATATTCAAGAGGCGTTAAATATTGATATTTCTTTGGCGATAGAAATCCTTGATGGTCTTGAGAACGAAGGTAAGATTAAAGCAAAATGAGTACTAAAAAGATAAGGGGACAAAAACCAGTTTTTAAAAATTGTTTACGAAATACAAATGATTGTATTGTTGGTGATTCTATCTACATTGTATGCCGAAAATCTGAAAAATGGAAACTAGTATCAAAATCTCATCAACACAAGGGGAGTTGCTGCACCGCAAGAAAGGATGCTAAAGCAGTTATACTTAAATCATACATCAACATTAAAACCAAATAAGTTTCAACTTAGTCCAATTAATCAAAAAACCCGGTCAACTTAGGCCGGGTTTTTTTATTGGCTTTATAAACTCCGTAGATAGCCGGTATTAACAAAGACAGAAAAATTGTTAATGCATGATCGTCTCTTTCCTCAAGACTCGGAATAAAATCAACAATTATTTCACCACCCCCAAAGTAAGGGTCTGCACCTTCGGTGTGCATTCCAAGACCAACCCAATACAACACCGTAATAGCCATTGACGGCAAGCAAGCTAACGTGTTACAATCAAATACAAATCATGTATTTACGTTTGAGGGCAAGGAGATTAATGGGGTTACATCATTATTTAGAACGGCTGTTAAAAACGCAGGGATTGAAGATTTTCGATTTCGTGGCTTGCGGCATACCTTTGCCAGTCAGTTGATTAAAAAAGGCGGTACGCTTAAAGAAGTGCAGGAACTACTTGGACATAAAACCATGACCATGACTTTAAGATACGCACACCTTTCACAACATCACAAAAAAAGGCGGTCAATCTACTTAATGGATTAACCGCCAAATCTTCTGTGTCACAAAAACCCGACCGGTGAAAAGCAACAATCTGCAAGTTGCTGAAATCATTGGACGGGACGATCCCGCTGATAAGCGGGGCGACCCCTTGATATAATTTTTTTAGTAATGGTCGGGGCGAGAAGATTTGAACTTCCGACCCCTTGAACCCCATTCAAGTGCGCTACCAGACTGCGCCACGCCCCGACTGGTTGAATGTTTAATACGATTAATTTAACATGTCAAGACATGATGTGCTACTTTTGATGGCATCGTTAAAAGACTCATCTACTGCGTTGTAGCGGTTTTTCAAGAACTCGACATACTATAATGTATAGTCTCGTCCCTGAAAAATCGCTACGCCTTTTTATCCCGCTGATTTTTAGCGGGGGTGTATGAGCCTTTTAACGATGCCATCCGGCGGTTATTTAAAGACTCTCAAATAACTCAATAATAACCTCTTGATATAATTGATGAGTTGATTTAATAAAAATCAAGTTTACGAGTTTGTTTTAAACCGCAGAATATCGAACAAGGAATAATGAATGTCGAAGTAAGGTATTCTACCATTTTTAATATTTAAAAGATAGCTTGCCGGGGCATAGCCGTAGGCGACGCCTGGAGCGTAGCGATTCCACACTTCGTTATTCGAAATTCCTTGTTCGATATTCGACATTCAAATGGTTGTATCTCGTAATTACAATATCTTTCAAACAGCAAAATCATAACTTTTGATATGATTGGCAAGTTATTTTCGGTTACAGTGTCGCAAAATGGCATATTATAGCTTTTTACGAGTACATCATTTTTTAAAGGGCTGACTCAAGATGAAATTAAAACCTTTAATACCTCCACGGCTAAAGCAGGGTGATACAATCGAGATTGTTGCCCCTGCAAGCCACTTTGATTTGGAAAAGTTTAATAGAGGGGTAGCTGTGCTTGAGTCTATGGGATTTAACATCTCGATTCCTGAAAGGCTGTTCAATAAAAAAGAATATTTTGCCGGATCGGATTTGGAGCGGGCCGAAATG
>JAUWOH010000315.1 GCA_030612225.1 Desulfobacteraceae bacterium | reverse complement strand
GTAATTCCATCTCTGATAAAATACTCTGTAATAAGTTCACCGATTCTTTTCTCATCGTTCGGCAGATTGTCAAAATCAGGAGCGGGGAAATCATAAACCGGTTTTATATCATCTTTAATCAGATAATCAATGGATTGAGCATCTATAATACTCTGCCCCTGGGTAAACGGCATACCGTTGTCTAACTCTGCAATAACAACTCTGGCATGATCTATAGCTGTATGAAGCGCTTCTACTGAAAGGCCCAGGCTGTACTCTCCAGTATGTTTGTTTTGCCTTACTTTCATTAAAACAACATCCGGTTCATATTTACAGTTTCTACCTATTAAATTATCCAAATGAGCAAGAGTACAGGGCAAATAAAATGCACGGCCCTCATTGGCAGCCTTTCTGACCTCGCCGGCGGAAAAAATTGAATAAGTCATCACACGGTCCTGCAACCCCTTTTCCACATAAGGTACAGGCCCCTGCAACAGCAGATGTATCATTTTAAAAAAAGGAAGTTTCAGATTGTTTGATTTTATAATTTTGGTGAGCGCTTCAATGGAGGCTGTAGGTACAGCTGCATTAGACCCTACATAGCAGTTAATTATATCTTTTTGCTTTAGATTTTCTGCAATAACATCACCGATTTGGTCGAGCTTGATTATTTCAGGCTGTCGGTTCATAGATTCCTCAATAGACTGTACTTTTTATTAGTCAAGTTTAGCATCCGGCACTCAGATGTCTGAGTGCCGGATGAGCTATCATTATTTTTTTTGTTCGATTACGAAAAAATAAAGCGCTCGTATATATAAAAAAATATAATAAATCAAATCTTTTTTAATCTCAATATTTTTCCTTTCAATAAAATTTGAAACTCTCGTAAAAAGTCGAATTTACCACAGAGCACACAGAGATAACCAATTAATAAAAAGTGATATTCTCTGTGTTTTCTGCGGGCTCAGCAGTGAAAAATGACTTACTACGAATTCATCAAATCGTTGTTCTTGAAGAAAAAATTGATATGATGTAAGCTACTGCCATGATTAACATCACACCAGAAATTGCAATAGATAAAAATGAAATAAAGCTTCAGTTTATAAAAGCATCAGGTCCCGGAGGCCAGAATGTTAATAAAGTAGCCACGGCTGTTCAGCTTCGATTTGATGTAAAGAATTCTTCTTCTCTTCCTGATGATGTTCGTACCCGCCTGGTCCGTCTTGCAGGCAGGAGAATGACTGAAAGTGGAGTTCTCATTATTGAGGCTAAACGGTTTCGAAAACAGGAACATAATCGTCAGGATGCGATTGATCGTCTTGTTAAACTAATCCAAAAAGCATCTGAAAAACCTAAAGCCCGCATTAAGACGAAACAAACCAGGGCTTCAAAAGAACGTTTGCTGGCTGCAAAACGGCATCGAAGTAAGATAAAACGGATGAGACGCCAGGTTTCAATTTCCGAAGAGTAAGGACTTTTGAGCAAACTTGCAGATTAAGCATGGCTGTGATAACCTGAAAAATATGACGGAAACAAATACTTCTCCAGCAAAACCGAGGCTTGCTTCAGACTGATATAGAAAATGAATAAAGAAAAAACGAAATCCGTATTGCGATTCAGGTGGCTGATTTTTTTTATTTTGTCCCTGGCATATTTCTTTGTCTATTTTCACCGATTGTCTCTATCTGTGGTGGCGGATGATCTGGCAAAGGATTTTCAAACTACAGCAAGCGCTATTGGACTGCTCGGGTCAATCTACTTCTACTGTTACGCGATCATGCAACTTCCTGCCGGACTTCTCTCTGACTCAATAGGGCCCAGAAAAACCGTTACATTTTTCCTGCTCATCGCTTCTGCAGGGAGTGTTTTATTTGGTTTTGCTCCAAATATTGAAACGGCATTTGCCGGAAGAGTTATGGTAGGATTGGGTGTTTCCATGGTTTTCATCCCTGCCATGAAAATCCTTTCACAGTGGTTCAGGGCTCATGAATTTGCCCTTATGGCAGGCATTCTCAATGCTGTGGGGGGAGCGGGAGTTCTCGCTGCAACCTGGCTTCTTGCTCTAATGGTTGCCTGGATTGGATGGCGGGTATCATTTGAGCTGATCGGCGCATGCACACTCATAATAGTCGCCCTGGCCTGGTTGATTATTCGGGATCGGCCAGAAGACAAGGGATTGCCTTCTCTGGCTGAAATTGATCATAAAGGGAAAGATGTTCCAGCGCTGGCTACTCAGATCGGGTTATGGGAAGGAGCACGCCGCGTTGTCTCTGAAAAATTTTTCTGGCCTGTAGCCATATGGTACTTTTTTGACTGCGGGATCTTTTTCGGTTTCGGAGCTCTCTGGAGCGGGCCTTATCTCATGCATGTTTATGGCATGACCAGGGCGGAAGCAGGGGCCGTTCTCAGCATGATTGCATGGGGAATGATTGTAGGAAGCCCTATTTTAGGGTTTTTGTCGGACAGGGTTTTGAAAAGCCGAAAGAAAGTCTTTGTATTTTGCACATCAGGTCTTGTTTTGGTAATATTGTTTTTCAACATATTCCCCTCAGGCCTGCCCCATGCTGCCCTGTACATTCTATTTTTTATTTTCGCAATCTTCGCCTCATCCATAGTAGCGATAGGATTCACAATGACCAAAGAACTCTTTCCTGTGGAGATAGCAGGCACCTCTGTCGGAACGGTGAACCTGTTCCCATTTTTAGGCGGGGCCATATTTATGCCTATACTGGGCAAGGTTCTGGATGCATACCCAAAATCAACGGCAGGATATTCAGTCGATGCTTATTCTACGATTTTCCTCATTTTGTTAGGAACTTCACTGGCAGCACTGGTTTGCACCTTCGTGATGAAAGAGACTTTTCCGAGTGAAGTATCCAGTTAATGAAAGAATATAGAGAAAGTTTTTCAAAACAACCTCAAAAGTTCAAAAAGGGTAACCGTTCACGGGTTCAAAGGTTCAGGGTTCAGAGGTTCGAAGTTCAATGGAAATCTCAACCGTTGATACCTCAACCCTGAACTTTGGTTGCGACTTTGGATTGAAAAAGCATATTCATGGCACAGCGGGTTGCTTCATACGCAAAATGGCGAAATAATTTGATTGAGAGTTCCGCCGAGACTCATTTAATCCATCTGGCTTTACCAAAAAAAGAAACGTTGAACCTTTGAACCCTGAACCTGTGAACGCTTACAAAAAAGGAGGTACCTGATGGAAGATTGTATTTTTTGCAAGATCATAAAAGGCGATATTCCCTGTTTCAAGGTTTATGAAGATCATCGAGTACTGGCATTTGCAGATGTAAATCCTATTTCAGATGGACACACTCTGATTATTCCAAAAGCTCATGCAGAAAACATATGGGAAATCTCAGGCGAAGATCTTACCGCAATTCACCTTGCTTCAAAAAAGGTTGCCGATGCAATAAATGATGTATTTAACCCGGCAGGTGTTGCAGTGCTCCAGCTAAACGGAAGGGGTGTGAACCAGGTGGTTATGCACTATCATCTTCACCTGATTCCTCGTGTCAGTGAAGGCCCGGAGCTTAAAATGACCGCATGGGAACTTATACCAGGGGATATGGATGCCATCAAGCTGACAGGTGAAAAAATAGCAGCAGCTATGGCTTCATAAAAAGCTACAATATGCCGCTTTGCGACACTGTAACCGAAAATAACTTGCGAATCATATCAACAAGTTATGATTTAGTTGTTTGAAAGATATTACAAATAATAGATACAGCTATTTGAATATCGAACAAGAAATTTCGAATGACGAAGTGTGGAATCGCTGTGCTCCAGGCGTCGCCTACGGCTGTACCCCGGCAAGCTATCTTTTAAATATTAAAAAATGGTAGAATACCTTACTTCGACATTCATTATTCCTTGTTCGATATTCTGCGGTTCAAAACAAACTCGTAAGTTTAATTTTTATTAAAACAACTTATCAATCATATTAAGAGGTTATAGCTTAGTTGTTTGAAAGTTTAAATATAATGTTAAACTATTCAGAAGATACTTCCGCATTTATTAAACAGATTATAGATGCGCTCCATGGTAACAATCATGATGAGCGTATTTTTTCAGGTGGTATTAAAAATTCATCGAGCGCATCTGCTGTTTTGTTTCTTCTCGGCCTTATGGGCGAGGGAAAACGTTTTCCATCAGAGCCCTGTCTGATTTTAAACAAGAGATCCCTGAAGGTTAAACAGGCGGGGGACCTTTGTTGCCCCGGAGGAAGCATATCATCACATCTGGATTCT
>JAUWOH010000434.1 GCA_030612225.1 Desulfobacteraceae bacterium | reverse complement strand
AATGCATGGCGGGCGGGTCTGGTCCATTGCGTTGGAGGACAAAAGCGATCTTGATAGATTCAAGGCGCTTAACTGGGGACTGCGGACATGGGACCTGTGGAACTGGAATGATTGCGATAAACGTTTCGGAGACGATTGGCCCGGTCGAATCCCGGCCCAAATGATTGCACACATCCTGTATTATTTTTCAGATCAGAACGATCTGGTGTTTGATCCCATGGCAGGCGGTGGAGTGGTGGCTGACACCTGTCTCGCGTTTAACCGGAAATGCTGGAGCTTTGACATGGACGATCGGCCGGATACACGACCGGAAATTGAACCCTCTTTCTGGGATATCACCAGTTTAAAATGGCCGATAAAAGGTAAAACCAAACCAGATCTGATTATTTTTGACCCGCCTTATTTTAAAAAGCAATCAAACAACTACGATCCTGATAGCATATCAGGAATGTCCAAAACGAACTATCTGAAATTCCTAAAAAGCTTTTTTGCGCTGGCACACCTGAACGCCAAAAAGAGTACGCACATGGCATTTATCAATGCTGACTGGCGCGATTTCCAAAACACCCCTGCCAAAAATGAGACCAGGATAAATTCGATTTTAATCAATGATTACCTTCGCATTTTAGGTCAAAGCGGCTGGCAGGAAACCCATATTTTTCAGGCGCCACTCTCCTCGGAGCGTTTTAAGGCAAATGTAGTATCCGCCATGCAAAAAAGAAAAATAATCGGTGTAACCAGCAGGTACGTCATCATTTCAAAAAAAAATAGGTCTTTAAACAAATCAAGATTAAAGGTAACTATTCAGCCACAGATATACGCTGATCATCACTGATATAATTCTGTAACCGTTCAAGGTTTAGAGGTTAATCGCTTTGCGATTTTCTTCATTTTTTGCTTTTAAGCTCAGTAGAATCTTGCTTTCTGCCCGCTCGTGCCCCAGGCCGCCTCGCCTTGCCCGTCCGCCATCGGCTACGCCTCAGGCGAATGCCGGGCGGGCTTGGCTGGCGGGCGAGCTTGCAGTGGCATGAGGAGATGTATCATAGAATCTAATAAATTCTGCATCAGACTCAGAATCTAAGCTCTAAGCTTTCTTTCAGGGGATCATATGTTATGCCCCGCTAAATCAGTTTAACCTTGAACTTTGAACAGTGAACGGTTACCTGTATAGTTAAACCTATCTGCGTTCATCTGTGTGAATCTGTGGCTGAATAGTTACGATTAAAGGAGTCCGAATCCAGATTCTGGGTGGGTGAAAAAAGTAGACGTAATAGCTGGCAGAAGAACGGAGGCATCAGCACCATTTCGATATTTTGGTTTACTCTGCTTTTCTTAGTATAAATAATCACATAGCATACATCAACAAGATACGAAACGCATATTTTAATGGGCGTCCCTCTGGATATTCTCCGATAAGGACTACCAATTTTCTGATTGGGTCGAATGGTTGGGAAAAACCACTTCTGCCCTTCCAGGCGGCACTGCCAAGGACATACGTAAGTTTGCTGCTGCGTTAGGCTTTCTTAATCTAAAAAAAGGATTCTTATCATTCTTAAGAGGAGGGTGAAGCCATGAGAAACAGACTACCGTTTATAATTTTAACCTCTTGCATATTTTTAATGAACACCGTTTCATTGTCAGCAGCCATTGATAGTCTAGAATGTAACAAGGATATTGCACAAACAACTGTTCACAGTACAGCAACCGGACTTGGAGAGGTTTTGAAAAACATCAAAGACGAAAGGGACCGCATTCATTTAATCCGTTCATTTGTTGACCCGATCCGTTTTTATCCTGACAAATCTGGCTACTTTTATGTTTATGACTATGATTGTGTGAATATAGCGCATACCACACAAAAGGAACTGGTAGGGAAGAATCTTTACGACTACACGGACTGTAAAGGAAAATTTGTAATCCGTGAACTTGCAGAAGCAGCCAGAAAAGGCGGTGGTTTTGTTGAAAATTACTGGGCAAAGCCAGGCCTAAAAGGAGAACATAAAAAGATTAGCTATGTTGAACCAATTCCCAATACAGAATACTTTATAGGCACAGGCCTATATTTCGCTGAAATGACATCAGATGAAACGCTTGTACAGCAATCGTGGGCCGACCTGAAAGATAGGAGAATTGAAGCCGGGCAAGAAAAAATTCATACATCTCGACTTACACCGTTTTCACGTGAGGTAATAGCCACTTCCAGTGCTCCGGAAGCCATCGGACCATATTCACAAGCTATAAAGATCGGCAATATGCTGTTTGTCTCCGGCCAGATAGGGATTGATGCCGATTCTGGAAAGATAGTCAAAGGGGGCATTGAGGCTGAAACAAAACAGGTTATAAATAACCTTAAATTTATACTTCAGGCGGCTGGGTTTTCCATGGCTGATGTGGTTCAAGTTCAAGTATTTCTTGCAGATATCAGCGAATATAAACAGATGAACGAGATATATGCATCTTTTTTCCATGACTCACTCCCGGCACGTGTCACAATACAGGCGGCCATGATTCCAAAAGATGCACGAGTAGAGATTAGTTTAATTGCAGGTAAGGCTATGCGGGATGTCCATAAATAAGTAAATAACTGATATATCATTATATTATTGATAGTATTTTTATATGGTTAGATTAGCCGGCCTGGGCGCACGGTGTGTTTTATATCATATTATTATCAGGGGAATTGAGCGTCGAAAAATATTAAGAGACTATAAAAACAGAGATAATTTTACTGATCGTCTATCAATCAGATCTCTTGTCTGAAACACAAACTGCCTGTTATGCCCAGATGGGAGAAACAGGGGGATGTATTCAACTTTTAAACTTGTGAGGACTATGGAAACGTCCATATGTTAAAATTTTCTTTCATGAGTTTGTTGATGCATGGATGTAACATATTAATATTTCAACTTCTTTGCCTAACAACCGCATACACTCTAAC
>JAUWOH010000243.1 GCA_030612225.1 Desulfobacteraceae bacterium | reverse complement strand
CCGTTTCTCATCAATTTTCATCCAAGATTCAGGTAGTATAAAGCCGATTAAATAGATACAATGGATATCATTGGCCTGTCAAGTAGCTATTAACATGATTTTACATGGAAGAGACGAGACTATTTCAAAATAAAAAAATCCCGCGGCACGTGATGCTCGCGGGATTTTAGAAATAAAAACATCTTATATTTACTATTTACTTTTTGTCTTCTTTTACCTCTTCAAAATCAGCATCTACAACATCATCATCGGGAGCGGGACCTGCCGACTGGTCAGGATTTGCCTGGCCTGCATCTGGCTGTGACCCGGCTTCCTGTGATGCCTGCTTATACATGGCTTCAGCGAGTTTATGAGAGACCTGTGTCAGCTCTTCGCTCAGCCGTTTAATCTCGGCAGCATCTTCTCCCTCCATGGCTTTTTTCAAAGGTGCGACTGCATCTTCAACCTTGCTTTTTGTCTCGCTGTCAACCTTGTCACCAAGATCCTTAATTGATTTTTCCGTTGAATAAATCAGGGCGTCTGCCGTGTTACGGGCATCCACCAGTTCCCTTTTCTTTTTATCATCTTCAGCATGAAGCTCTGCATCTTTAACAAGATTGCTTATTTCTTCTTCTGATAATCCCGAAGAAGCAGTAATCTGGATGGACTGCTCTTTTCCGGTTGCCTGGTCTTTTGCAGATACGTTCACTATGCCGTTGGCATCAATGTCAAATGTAACTTCGATCTGTGGTACGCCCCTTGGAGCAGGGGGTATTCCGACAAGCTCAAAACGACCAAGCGTTTTATTTCCGCCGGCCATTTCCCTTTCTCCCTGCAACACATGGATGGATACTGCAGGCTGGCTGTCTGCTGCGGTTGAAAAAGTCTGGCTTTTTTTGGTCGGTATCGTTGTGTTTTTTTCAATGAGCCTGGTCATTACGCCTCCCAGGGTTTCAATGCCAAGTGAAAGGGGTGTAACATCTAAAAGAAGAACATCCTTGACGTCACCTTTTAAGACACCACCCTGGATGGCAGCACCAAGTGCGACCACCTCATCAGGATTAACACCTTTGTGGGGTTCTTTACCGAAAATCTTCTTTACCCGTTCCTGAACCGCAGGCATTCGTGTCATACCACCGACAAGAATAACTTCGTTAATATCTTTGGGCCCAAGACCGGAATCCTTGAGGGCTGTCCGGCAGGGTTTTTCAAGATTGTCTAAAAGGTCATCAATAAGAGATTCAAGCTTGGCGCGCGTAATTTTAATATTCAGATGTTTGGGTCCGCTGGCGTCGGCTGTAATAAACGGCAGGTTAACATCCGTTTCCACAGAAGTGGACAGTTCCATTTTTGCCTTTTCAGCAGCCTCTTTTAGTCTCTGTAACGCCATCTTGTCACTTCTGATATCGATTCCCTGGTCCTTTTTAAATTCGTCTGCAAGATAATCGATGAGACGAAGGTCAAAATCTTCACCACCAAGATGGGTGTCGCCATTTGTCGCTTTAACTTCAAAAACCCCTTCACCTATTTCGAGTATAGATATATCAAAAGTGCCGCCGCCAAGATCGAATACAGCGATCTTTTCCTCCTTTTTTTTGTCCAGGCCATACGCAAGGGATGCAGCGGTCGGTTCGTTAATAATCCTTAAAACATTGAGGCCGGCAATTTTACCTGCATCCTTGGTTGCCTGGCGTTGGCTGTCATTAAAATAAGCAGGCACCGTAATAACGGCATCTGTGATTTTTTCTCCCAGGTATTCTTCGGCCGTTTTTTTGATATTGGCCAAGATAAAAGATGATATTTCTGCAGGACTGTTTTGTTTACCCCTCAAATTAATACGGATATCACCATTGCTTGCCTGTTCAAGCTTGTAAGGGAGTATTTTAATATCGCTTTGAACCTCAGGTGATGCATACTTTCGGCCGATAAGCCTTTTTACACCAAAAACCGTATTTTCCGGGTTGGTAATGGCCTGTCGTTTTGCAATTTGTCCTACCAATCGTTCACCACTTTCAGATACGGCAACGATGGAAGGTGTCGTTCGTCCACCTTCGGTATTTGTGATAATTTTCGATTCGCTCCCCTCCATAATCGCCACACATGAATTTGTAGTGCCGAGGTCTATTCCTATTATTTTACCCATCTGATTTCCTCCTCGATTTTATATATAATTTGTTTATTCAATTTTTAAAATCACGTCCTTCCCCGCACAACGGGATCTTCGACGGGCGTGGATTCTTTCCTTGTTGCTTCTTCCTTCTTCGCCTGCGGCTACGCAGGACAAGCCCTTTGTGCCTCTGTGTCTTCTATCGCTTTACTCTTTTTTATCATTTGTTTTTACCTTTGGTGCGGCAACTACAACCATGGAAGGTCGAAGCAGCCTGTCGTGAATCATATACCCTTTTTGCAATTCAGTTATAATCGTATTTTCAGGATATTCATCTGTCTCTTCTTGCATCATGGCCTGATGAAAAGTCGGGTCAAAAAGCTGCCCTACAGATTCAATGGGTTTTACATTAACCTTCTCAAAAACTTTCAGTATCTCTTTAAGAGTCATGTTAACGCCATCAACCATGCATTTATCATTGCTGCTGTTTCCGTTTGAAGAATTTAAAGCCCGCTCAAGGTTATCGACTACTGCAAGCATCTCCTTTGTCAGGGATTGATTTGCATACTTTCTGAAATCGTCCATTTCACGTACAGAGCGCTTTTTGTAGTTTTCAAATTCAGCGGAAACTCTCAAAAAGCGATCATACATCTCTTTTGATTCCTGTTTTGCAGTTTCAAGTTCTGCCTGGATTTCTTTTAACGGATCCACGGCAGCATCTTTTTTCTCTTCCCCTGAATTGCTTTTTTCGGAAACGATGTCTTTGTAACGGGTCTCTTCAGGTTCCGTTTCAATTTTTATCTTTTTTTTAGCGGTCATAAACCGATATATTCTCCTGATTTTTTTAAATAATTTTTATATTGTTAAAGCTGAGCCAATGTTGATAAAAAATAATACTATATAAGGCAATGTCAAGGTGGCGATTGAGGTAAGCAAAACTGAAGAAGACCTTTGAATGATTGGTTGTGCACCCTCCTTCGAATTTTCTTATGAAAAATGCAAACCATAAATAAGACCGGAATCAATCCACGACACAGGCTGCATCACTTATCGCTGCTTCCTTCCGGATCTGACGAGGTTCGTGACCGTCTGTTACGCGGAGGCCGGTCAAATGGATTGCAAAATTACATTATAAAACCCTAAAAAGGGAATTCAGCCCCGCATAAAGCGGATTTCGGGAAAAGGGCACCGCTAACTCCCCGCCTAGCACAACCATCCATTAACATAAACAATATTTTCTATTTTTCAAGAAAAAAAGAGATATTTTACCATTAATATTTAAAATTATTCTAAAGTTTTTCAGTAAAATGCTGATATTATACCTGTACACACCTTTAAACTTGATGAACTCGTAAAAAGTCGTATTTACGTTCCTTATTTCGTGCTTCGGATTTCGAATTTCTGCTCGGAAACAGAAGTTTTCGTTCAGGCACTAATTACAAGGATTAAATTTGTGGCCGATTATATTGAGGCAAAAAAATCCCGTTTGAAATATTATCAAAAAATTCCTCTTTACTATCAAACAAAGGAAAGAAAGCTTGTATTGTACAAGCCGGCTGGAAAAACAATAGAAGAGGTGCGGCTTGAAAAAGAGCAGGTACCCGGCAAGCTGTATATAAAGCAGGAGGATAAAATCAAGGGTATTAAAGAAATCCAGAAAGTATTCAACATACGGCTAAGCGAGGATATTCGTTCCAATAACCCGGGAAAAGTTAAAGAAACACTTGTAAATATAGTACAGGAAACACTGGCAGAACCAAGAAGCGGAAGCCTTGAAGGTGTTTCAGAAACAGTAAATATTCTGATAAGCGAATATACTAAAGATAGTGATGTAATAAAAAACTTACTGATTGTATCTAAACAGGATTATTCAACTGTTATACATTCAATTAATGTTATGGCCATTGTTCTTGGTTACGCTAATTTTATTGATTGTTCTCTTTATGAAAAAAAAATATTGGGGCTAAGCGCACTTTTGCATGATGTTGGAAAAACAAAAATAGATACAGCTCTGCTGACAGCTCCTAGAAAATTAACTGATGAAGAATTTAACGAAATTAAGCAACATACAATCAGGGGATATGAAATCTTAAGCAAATGCAATTTCGGTTATAAAGAGATTGCCCTCACGGCCCTGCAGCATCATGAAAAATTAGATGGAAGCGGCTATCCATATGGAATAACCAATTTAGAGAAAACAGCACAAATAGTAGGCTTTATTGATTGCTATGAAGCACTTACAAATGATGACAGACCATACAGAAATGCTATGAGTCCACTAAAAACCCTGAAGCTGATTAAACAGGATGTTGAATCAGACAAGTTCAGCAGAAATCTCTTTGAAACATTTGCCTACAGCCTTTTATAGCACTATTTTTAAGTAAACCCTTAACTCTTAGCTTTCAGTGTATCTTCATCTATAACAATAACCAGACATTCACTCTCCTCTTTTCCGGCATTTTGCCCTCTATGTGGAGTAGATGGGTCAAAATGAATGGCATCACCAGCTTTAAGCCTGATTTTTTTCTTGCCATAAACGAGATCCATTTCTCCTTTTAAAACCAAAAGAAATTCTTCTCCAGGATGGTCGAAAAGTTTGTTTGGTTCTTTTTCTATTACAGGATACCTGATTATAAAGGGTTCAATGAAATGCCTGGACTTAAGGCTTGTGAGAGAATAGTAGGTAAAGCCGGTCTTTGTGCCCCTTCTAATCACCTGCTTACGGTCATTTTTATAAGTTACGGCATATCCTTCCCTGTCTGTTTCATCTTCTTCGAAAAATATGCCGATAGGGACTTCCAGGCCACGGGCGATTTTGGATAAAGTGGCGATGGGAGGCGAAACTTGGTTGTTTTCTATTCGAGAGAGCAAACCCTTGGATAGGCCAGTTGCATCGCCTAACTGTGCCAATGTTAACCCCTTGTTTTTCCTGATTTCGTGAATTTTATCCGCTATTTTTTTTTCAAGCATAATTAACCTCTTTAAACATTTTTTCTTTTATTAAACTTTTTAGCTCTATTGTCAAGGACAATTTATTTAGGTTTTGCACGACAGATGTAGTCATTAATTTGACTTTTTACGAGATCATCAATATTAGTATTGACTAAAAGTTTATGAATTCGTAAAAAACCAAATTCATTAAAACTTAATTCACAATCTGGACAAACAGGAACTAAA
>JAUWOH010000074.1 GCA_030612225.1 Desulfobacteraceae bacterium | reverse complement strand
CCGCTTTTTGCCATGCTGGCCGCTTCAGCTTCCACAGTCATCTGGTTTGCATTCGCAATGGCCTGTTCAAGTTGCTCGTTAATCTCTTTCAGCTCCCTCTCGGCTTGCTTACGCTTGGTGATGTCACTTACATTGCCTTCGTAGCGGATAATCCTGCCGGCTGGATCATAAAACGCACGGGTGCTGTTGGATAACCATATATGCGAGCCGTCTTTACGCTGAACCTTGAACTCGAATTTTTTCACAGATCCAGCCTCCATAAGAAGCCGTCGATACTGATGCCGATCTTCAGGGTTTACGTAGTACTGTGTTGTAATGTCGGTAATGATGGAGATGAGCTCTTCAGGAGATGCATAACCCAATATCCTGGCAAATGCAGGGTTGACACTGATAAAACGACCTTCCGGTGTGCTCTGAAAAAAACCTTCGATGGCATTTTCAAAAATGCTTCGATATCTTTTTTCGCTTTCCCGTAGTGCCTCCTCTGCCTGCTTTCTCTCGGTGATGTCTTCTCCTGAACTGAGAGTGCCTGTGATTTCGCCACTTGAATTTCGAAAAACGGCGTTGTGCCAAGAAATGATTCGTTTCTCACCACCCTTTTTCTGGATCTGATTTTCGTAGTATTTTACCGGTTTTATTTCACCCCTCATCAGCTGACGATAAACATCTGCAACCTTTTCCCGAAATTTACCTGGCAGGCAGGTCTTGAACCAGTTTTTTCCAAGGAGCTCTTCTCGCTGATAACCAAGGACTTTTAAGCCGCGTTCGTTGATTAGGGTAATATTTCCATCCTCGTCTAAAGCCAAAATTATTACTCCGGCAATATCAAGATATTGTTTGGCTTTTTGCTCACTCGCTGTAAGCGTCTGTTGCGCCTGCTTGCGCTTCCAAACAGTAATCTTTATTTTCTTAAAAAATCTATGTATCATGTCACATGTTAGCATCTTAGCCTCCTTAACCACTCGAATAGTCATCTATTCAACTATTAGGTCAGACCAGATTCCACCTGAAGCATATAATAAAGATTGTTCCTTTTAAAATATATACTTATAATTTTAACTTTCGGCTATTTTTAAAAATTCTTTAGTTTTTTTTAAAAAGGAGTGTTTTTATGCTCAGATTGTATAAAATGTTTGTCTGAATGGTTGTGATGATTTGAAGATGGGTAGAGGCTAAGTTATTTGATAGCCGTTCACAGGTTCAGGGTTCAAAGTTCAGGGTTAGAAACAAGGACAAAACTGAAGACCCGAAGTTCTCGTAAAAAATGCTGGTTTGCCACATAATTGCCAATGCGACGCCAATTTTCAGGTTGGGAATAACCAAGCCGGGCTTGTCTCGGCGAAGCTTTTAAGCGAAGATGGAAGCTATTCACATAAATACACCACTAAAATTGAGTCCGTGGACAAGAATGCAACTTTGAACCCCTGAACCTTTGAATCTGTGAACGGTTACGTTATTTGTGTTTCTTCCCCGCAGACTCCGCAGATGTTGCATGATTCCATGGGGCAGGGTGGTGATGTTTTGGCCTTGATACCTTTTTTATACTCTTTTTTAAGAAAGGATTTTTTGATGCCATGGTTAATAAAGTCCCACGGCAAAAGCTCGTCTAAAGAGCGTTCTCTTATAACGTAAAAATCAGGATTCAGGGATGATTCCTTGAGTGTTTGGGCCCAGTTACCTCCGATTTTATGGGCGGAAGATAAAATATTGGCGACTTTACGATCACCGCGGGAAAGTAGCGCCTGGATATAGGCCCAGCGGGGGACATCTGTATTTACACGAACATTTGGTACTTTTTTTAAACCTGCCTTTATCTTTTTTATCTTTTTTTTCAGGGTGTTTACATCATCCATGGCACACCACTGAAACGGGGTAAAGGGCTTTGGAACAAAAGAGTTAAGGCTTATCGTTATTTCTCCCATACGCTTTTTCGGCCGGCTCGACTTTAAAAACCGGTGTTTTATTCTTTTGCACAGTGCTGTGATTTCTTCGACGTCATCCATGGTTTCAGTCGGGAGCCCTATCATGAAATAAAGTTTTAAATTTAAAATGCCGTTTTCAACAAGGGTTTCTACACCCGAAAGAACATCTTCTTCTGTGATTCCCTTGTTGATAACCCTGCGTAAACGTTCAGAGCCTGCATCCGGGGCAATTGTGGCGGTTTTTATTTTGCTTTTTCTGAGAACCGAAATAAGTTCAGGAGTCAGTGAATCGGCTCGAAATGAGCTGAATGATATTCTTATATCCTTTTTTAGAGCCTGCTCGCAAAGTCTTCCAATCCCTGGAAGATCTGATACTGCAGCACCGACAAGACCGATTTTATTTGTAATTTCCATTCCCTGATTCATATTTTCTTTAAGGAGCTCGACAGGTCTGAATCTTGGAGGTCTGTAAATAAACCCTGCGCTGCAAAAGCGACATCCATGGGGACATCCCCTGCTGACTTCGATTAAAAAAGTTCGGTCAAACGTTGTGTTCGGTGTTATTATTGTGCTGAAGGTCGATTCAAGGGAAAGATCTTTTACAAAAGGTCGTATGATTTTTTCAGGAACATCGCAGACAGGTTTAAAAGAGGCGATTGTACCATCATTATTATAAGAAGGATTGTAAAATGCGGGCACATATGCGCCCTGCACATTTTGGGCGATGGTTTGAAGGTATGATTTTCTGCCTGTGCCTGGCTCGAAGAACTCGAAAAAGCGAAAGAGCATCTCTTCAGCTTCGCCGACTAAAAAGAGGTCAATGTATGGAGAAATCGGTTCAGGGTTTAAAAAGCAGGCGACTCCCCCTGCAATAACAAGGGGGTGGGGGTATCCTCTGTCATTTGATTGCAGCGGGAGACCTGCCTTTTCAAGGAGGGTCAAAATATTTGGGTAATCATTTTCAAATGAAACGGAAAAAGCTATTATTTCAAATTCTGAAACCGGTGTGCCGGATTCTATGGTTGTTATCCGGCCGGTTGCCTTCCTGCCGTTTTCCGGCAGGAAAAACCTTTCACATACCACGTGTTCAATTTCGTTGAAAAGCCGATATGTTGATTGAAAACCAAGATTCGACATTCCAACATGATATCTGTTCGGGTATGCCAGCGCTACCTTGATACGTCCGCCGGTGTCTTTGTGTATTGTACCGATCTCGGTATCGACAAATCTTTTATGTGATTTTGAGAGTTTTCTTGCCATTGGTGATAATGAATTTTTGATTATCTTTGATGTTACACATACATTATTTACGAATATGAATCAAACATCAATCACCAATCAACAATCCTTAGTCCGCCTTTCTTCTTAAAAAGGTAGGAACATCTAGGTCATTGTTGTCGATTACAAGTCCTTTGTAACCCCTATATGTTGCGCCGCCTGATTCACCTACAGCTTCCTGCCTGCGGATAAAAGTAGGAACATCTAAGTCCTGTGTATTTTTTAAATCAGAAGGGGTAATATCACGAACCTTACCTTTGCGTGCAAGGTCAATGTGGCTCTGAGGCAGCTCAGGCTCAGCACCGATTCCTGTGGCGATTACGGTTACTCTCATTTCATCGCCAAGGCTGTCTTCAACAACTGCGCCCCAGATAATATCTGCATCTTCTCCTACTTCATTATATATGCGGTCGGAAGCTTCGGTCATTTCTTCCATTGTCAAATCACTGGTGCTTGTTATATTCATTAAAACACCCCTGGCGCCGGAAATAGAGATGTCTTCAAGAAGAGGATGAGAAATAGCCCGCTCGGCTGCCATTGTTGCACGGTTATCACCACTTGCAATTCCGATACCCATTATAGCCATGCCGGCTTTGGACATGGTGGTCTTAACATCGGCAAAATCGAGATTTACCAAGCCAGGCATCATGATAAGGTCAGTAATGCCCTTGACTGAATGGAGTAAAATTTCATCAGCTTTTCTGAACATTTCAATCATGGTTGCATTTTTTGATGCCACGCCTCTGAGCCTGTCATTCGGAATTGTTATGGCTGTATCGACAACCTGCTTTAATGCCTCTATCCCTTCTTCTGCCTGTTTTGCCCGCTTTTTACCTTCAAATGAAAACGGTTTTGTGACCACGGCGACCGTCAATGCACCAATATCTTTACATATTTCGGCAATTACCGGAGCAGCTCCGGTGCCGGTGCCACCGCCGAATCCTGCTGTGATGAACACCATATGGCTGCCTTCAAGAGCATTGATAATTGAATCCCGGCTTTCTATCGCTGCTTCTCTCCCGACTTCAGGATTGGCGCCCGCCCCAAGCCCTTCCGTCAGTTGTTCACCTAACTGGATTTTAACAGGTGCATTTGAAATCTCAAGAGACTGAGCATCTGTATTGGCTGAAATAAATTTTACACCCTGGAGCTTGGACATAATCATGTTATTAATGGCATTACCTCCAGCTCCGCCAACTCCGATAACCTTGATTTTTGCTGATTTTTCATTGTCTACATATGTAAACATTTCCCCACCTCCTGTTTGAAGAGTGTTAATGATAAGTCTATTCAATTATAACTACTTCTTTTGGACATGATCAGAAATAATTGGCTTTACATGAGCCAATTTCAAAGAGTGCCTAAAGTGAACTAAAGTGCCTAAAATGCCTAAAGTTGTGGTGTCGCTTAGCTCCATCTTTTTTATAAAAATACAATAGACAGAATTCCTTAACTTTAGGCACTTTAGCTCACTTTAGACACTTTAGTCACTTATTAAACCACATCCTTAAACCATTTTTTCATCCGTCCTATGATACGGTTGAAAATATTATTATCGCGAATCCTGAATTTATCCTTCGTTTTGCTTCTAGCACCGTATAAAACAAGCCCAACTCCGGTTGCATACATGGGATTATTGACAACATCAACGAGTCCGCTGATACCCCTTGGCTTTCCAAGACGTGTCGGAAGATCAAATATCGACTCGGCAACATCTACCACACCGTCAAGAAGTGCTGTTCCCCCGGTAATAACCATTCCGGAAGGTATAATATTTTCCATTTCCGCCCTGTATATTTCCCTGTGCACCAGGGTAAAGATTTCTTCCATACGTGGCTCTAAAATTTCACCAAGAATCTGTCTCGGCAGTTTTCTTGCCTCACGTCCCCCCATACCTGGAACCTCAATTGCTTCTTCGCTGTTTATATTACTGGAAATACAAGTTCCGTATTTCAGTTTGATCTTTTCAGCATCAGCATGTGTAGCACGCAACCCGACTGCAATATCGTTGGTAAGATTATTCCCACCAAGGCTAAGAACAAACGTATGTTTGATATTTTTTCCTGAAAAGATTGCAAGATCGGTTGTGCCGCCACCAAGGTCTAAAAGAGCTGTGCCAAGTTCCTTTTCTTCTTCTGTCAGCACCGCTTCCCCGGAGGCCAGCGATTCCAGGACGATGTCATAAACATCAAGCCCGGAGCGGTTTGCACATTTTACAATGTTATGGGCGGATGTCACAGCGCCGGTTACGATATGTATTTTTGCCTCAAGCCTCACACCAGCCATGCCGACAGGATTCTGAATACCAGGTTCTTCATCCACCATGAATTCCTGGGGAAGAACATGTATGACTTCGCGATCCATGGGTATGGCCACAGCACGTGCAGCATCGATCACTCGTGCAACATCACTGTCTTTGATTTCCGATCCTTTAATGGCGACAATTCCACGGCTGTTAAAGCCGGTTATATGACCTCCTGCAATACCGGCATATACGGATGAGATTTCGCATCCGGACATAAGTTCAGCCTCTTCTACTGCCTTTTTTATCGATTCAACGGTTGATTCAATGTTTACAACAACGCCTTTTCTAAGCCCGATGGAAGGATGTGTTCCGATACCGATAATATTTATTTCATTTTTGGAGACTTCACCAACTACGGCACAGATTTTAGTTGTCCCTATGTCAAGTCCGACAATGATATTTTCCTGTTCCTGCATTATAAACCTCCTTATTATACTGAAGCTTAAGAGTGACTAAAGTGAGCTAAAGTGACTAAAATGCCTAAAGTTGTGGTGTCGCTTCGCTCTATCTTTTTATAAAAATAAAATAGACAGAATTCCTTAACTTTAGACACTTTAGTGCACTTTAGGCACTTTAGACACTTTACCTCGCCAGATTCACTACAACACGATTAAAGTTGTTCAAGTCGATTGAAACCAGGTCTTGAAAGTCCTTTATATTTTTTATGTAAAGAAGTACTTTTTTAAGCAGATTATATTTATCCGCATAATTATCATATCCCAGCTTTATTTCTTTGATTTTATTGAACGCATATATTGTAATCCCTATTTCCCTGTCCACCATAATTTGCCTGATTAGTTTGTTGGGAAGAACACTTTCAGCCCTTTGACCAAGACGCAGAACATCCATTACAGCGTCAAAAGGGTTGCTGCGCTCCTTCATGCATAAAGCCATGTCGCTTTTGCCGCTGTCACGTAAATGCAGCTTTGGAGTAAGAGAAATATCAGAATATCTAAGTCCGCTAATAACCGGCAGAGCACCTGGGTCTTCGGCACTCCATTCTTTAAATATCTCTCCATTATTATTTATAAGAAAACGTCGCCCAAGGTCGACAATTGCAACAGCCGTATGTTCTTTTATCCTGATCTTTATACCGGCAGGAAGTTCTCTGCTGATTTCGGCTTCTTCAATCCACGGATGCGTCAGAAGTCTTTTTTGAATAAGTGACAGATTAACAGAAAAAATATTTATCCCTTTTTTAAGATCTGCCTGGCTGATTATCTGTTTGTCGGAAAACATGTGGTTTCCGGTAATGGCCAGGCTTTTTGCCTTAAAATAGTCACACTGAGTGATGATGTCGTAGATTAATACAAAGACAGCGCTCATAATGCATAAGACACATAATCCCGCCGCTGCTTTAAAGAACATACGCTGGAAATGCGAAGGATGGTTATCCTTTTTTTTTGCAGGCTGCCTGTAATGATTCGCCTGGCTATGCTTACGACCCAACAATTTTTACCTCTGGTTCAAGTTCTATGTTGAAAGTTTTAAATACAGTTTCCTGAACAAATTCCATAAGTCCAAGTATGTCTGAAGCTGATGCACCACCTGTGTTTATTATGAAATTTGCATGTTTTTCTGAAACTTGTGCCCCTCCGATCTTTTTCCCTTTTAATCCGGCTTTTTCAATAAGCCGGCCTGCCGCTTTTCCATGTTCGGGATTTTTAAAAAAGCTTCCTGCGCTCGGAAAACGGACCGGCTGCTTTTTGCTTCTCAATCTCAAAATCTCTTCGGCTTCTTTTTTCAGCGTTGCTGCATCAAAAGGATAAAGACGAAAAGAGCCTTCAAGGATAATGGGTCCGCCTTTATAGGTATTGATGTTTTTCCCAAAAGAAAGATTTCTATAGAAAAAGTCTATTTCAGTCTTTTTGACTCTTGCGGTTTTGCCATCGGGAAGCATTATCAAAACGTCATCAAGGACATCCCCTGTTGAACCATGTGCCGTTCCTGCATTCATAGTAATAGCGCCACCAACAGTGCCTGGAATGCCCACGGCATAATTCATTCCCCCAAGACCGTTTTTTATGGCAAATGAGCACAATTCCTGCAATTTTGCACCTGCCGGCGCTGTTATAATTACTTCCCGGTTTTTTTCAGCCTTTTTAGATATTTTTTTAGGGCACTGTGCCAAAACAACGACAATTCCACGAATTCCGTTATCCTTAACAAGAAGATTTGTACCGTTTCCTATTATAAGCAAAGGAATGCCTTTGTTGTCTGTCCAAATGACAAGCTGTGTGAGATCTTCCCTGCTTTCAGGGGCGATGAATGCATCGGCCGAGCCCCCCACCTTAAAATGCGTATGCCTCGACATCGGCTCGTCAAATTTGACGTTCTCTTTAAAACGGCTTGTAAGCCATTTTTTTGAATCAGAATCCAGAGGCATAGTTATGATCGCTTTGCTCGATGACCGCTTCGCTTGAAGAGCACTTCGTTTAAAGAGCGCTCCGCTTGAGGTAAAAATCAAGGCCGCTTGTCGCGGCGTAGCCAGAGGCGAAGTCTGAAAGGCCGCTCTTTGAGTCCCGAAGGGACGCTCTTCAAGCCACGAAGTGGCGGTCTTTAAGGCCGAAGGCCGCTCCTTAAGTCCCGAAGGGACGCTCATCAAGGCCCGAAGGGCCGGTCTTCAAGTCCCGCGTAGCGGGACGCTCTTTAATATTTCTTCTCCAACTTTCCAGACATCTCCAGCACCTAATGTAAGAAGGATATCGCCCGGTTTTAAAACATTTTTCAAATGGGAAACTGCTCCCTTGATACTTTTTTTACAGATAACTTTCCTGTGACCATGTGCCCTGATTTCTTTGCACATAAGATCACTCTCCACTCCTTCAATCTTTTCCTCTCCTGCCGCATAGACAGGAAGAACAACCAGTACATCCGACTGGTAAAACGAACGCGTAAAATCATCAAACAAAGCTTTTGTTCTTGTGTATCGATGGGGTTGAAACACTACAACTTTTCGTCTGTCAGGCCAGCTTTCTTTAGCAGCCTGAAGCGTTACTTTAATTTCAGTAGGATGATGACCATAATCATCAACTACGGTAATCCCATTTATTTCTCCTTTTATTTCAAGCCTGCGCTGAACACCTTCCACTGTTTCCAGAGCATTTTTAATAACTTCAAAATCAATATCAAGCTCAATTCCGACAGCAATACTTGCCATTGAATTATATACGTTATGAATGCCGGGAAGGTTCAGCGTTATATCGCCAAGGGGTTTTCCTTTATGACGAACTGAAAATTTGCTTTTCAGCCCTTCAAATTCAACATTTTTTGCCTGGAAATCTGCCTGGGTGCTCATCCCGTAAGTAGTAAAGCGCTTCCTGATTTTCGGGATAAGCTCCTGTATCGGTTCATTATCAAGACAAAGTACTGCAAGACCATAAAACGGCACCCTGTCAATGAAGCTTAAAAATGCATTTTTAATATCGTTAAGATCTTTGTAGAAATCGAGATGTTCTTTGTCTATGTTCGTCACAACTGCTATGGTCGGAGACATTTTCAAAAACGATCCGTCACTTTCATCGGCTTCGGCCACGATAAAATCTCCTTGACCGAGAAGAGCATTGGAGCCGATGCTTTTCAGCTTTCCTCCGATAACGACGGTGGGATCAAGACCGCCCTTTCCAAGGACAGAGGAGATTATAGATGTGGTCGATGTTTTTCCGTGTGCACCGGCTACAGCCACGCTGTATTTCAAACGCATAAGTTCGGCAAGCATTTCGGCCCTTGGTATCACCGGGATAGACATTTCTCTTGCAGCCGCAACTTCAGGATTTTTTTTGTCAATTGCAGAAGATACTACAACAACATCTGAGTCGCTGATATGATTTTTCCGGTGACCTTTAAAAATAATTCCACCAAGCCTTTTCAGCCGCCTGGTAATACCTGATGAATTCAAATCGGAGCCTGAAACCTTATAACCAAGATTGATCAGAAGTTCTGCAATACCGCTCATTCCGATACCGCCGATCCCGACAAAGTGTATGTGATATTTCTTAAGATACATAATCGAGTTACGGGTTACGAGTTACGGGTTTAAAGAAATCGGAGCCTAAAACAGGCACCAGCTTAAATAGTTTTTATTTATTTCTAATCAGTTTATAGCAATCCTCTACAATGACCTTTGCGGCATCAGGTCTGCAGAGTTTTTTTGACCTGGTTGCCATTGTCTCGAGCGCCTTTTTGTTTGACGCATAGTATTCAATTCTTTGGGCAAGGACGCGGCCGGTGAGATCCTTTTGAAGGATCATTTCGGCTGCACCGGTTTCCGTGAACGTGCGTGCGTTTAAGACCTGGTGATTGTCCGCAGCAAAAGGAAACGGTATAAAAATAACGCCCTTTCCAACAGCGGTCAGTTCAGCCACGGTAGTTGCACCGGCCCTGCATATAATAAGGTTGGCCCTTTGATATTGTTCTGCCATATTATCGAAAAACGATTTCACCATGCAGGAAATGCCTTGATCCTTATAAGCCTTCTTTACTGCTGCTTCATCCTGCTTTCCAGTCTGGTGTATAAAATAAAATTTATGTTTCCCTCTGAAATGTCCAAGGGCGTTGATAACGGCCTCATTAATACTGTGAGCGCCTTGACTGCCGCCAAGGATCAGGACGGTAAATGTGTAATCTTTTGAGGATATGGCCGTATTATTATCTTTTGCTTTCTGCATAAACTCTTTTCGCAAAGGATTTCCTGTATAAAGAACTTTTCCTGGATTAAAGTTTGCCTTGGTGTTTTTAAAGGACACATAAATCCTGTCGGCAAAACGAGACAAAATGCGGTTTGTAATTCCCGGCAGAATATTTTGCTCATGGAGAACGATATTTTTTCTCATAAACCAGGCTCCAATTGCCACAGGCCCCGAAGCATAACTGCCGACTCCCATGACCAGATCCGGTTTGAAATTTTTAATAATTCGCATTGATTCAAATATTCCCATTGGAATTTTCCACATTGATCTCAACTGACGCAGCAACCCACGTCCCTTGATGCCCTCAGCAGTTATCTTTTCAAGTATGAATCCAGCCTTATCCAAAACAGACAATTCAAAAGGATTGCCGGTGGATACAAAGACAACTTTGTTTTCAGGATCCTTTGACATAAATTCCTGGGCAATAGCAATTGCCGGAAAAAGATGACCACCTGTACCTCCGCCTGCTATTATTATTCGAATAGCAATATTCCTTTCTCCTTTTTGCCTGTTGTTATTGCCTTTGCACGCGTGTTTTGAACTGCAGAATATCGAACAAGGAATTATGAATGTCGAAGTAAGGTATTCTATCTTTTTTAATAATATAAAAAGACAGCTTGCCGGGGCATAGCCGTAGGCGACGCCTGGAGCAAAGCGATTCCATCCTTCATCATTCGAAATTCCTTGTTCGATATTCGACCTGCCCGCCAATGCCTTTTTGTACGAATTGCTTTGGCCGCCCTATGCTATAATAATAGAGTGAATAAGTACCAACACCCATAAAGGGCTATGGCAGGCGGGTATTCA